>CAYVDX010000316.1:0-5142 GCA_964450485.1 uncultured Calditrichaceae bacterium | reverse complement strand
TCAAAAGGCGTTGGCATTGCAACCCAATTCAGGAATGATTCAATACCAGGTAGCCATCAGCCGCTGGAAACAAAAAAAGCTGGCCGACGCCATTGATAGCATGAAAGATGCGATTGCCGCAAGTCATTTTACGCCGCGACAAAAATTAAACGCCCGGTATTATTTAGCAGGATTTTTAGGAGAGGCCGGCAAAATTTCGGAAGCCAGGGAAGTGTTACATGCCATTATCCGCCAACATCCCCGGTTTGCCCCTGCCCGACAATTACTCCAACAGTTATCAAAACAATAATAAAATATTTATTATTTTGATAATTTATTGTTTTGCCATCAAAATATTTTTTTTTAGTAAGCTGTTTGAAAATAACAGTTTACCGCAATGTTAAATTCGTTGGCATACACTGTGTATTAATGATGAGTATTAGTAACTCATGTTACGCGAGGCAGAGCCTCGCAGAAAACATTCCACCGCAGAGCGGTGGAACGAGGCTTTTAAAATGACGATAAAAAATGGTCACGTAAGTTCCGTGTTTTACGGTTTATATAAACAACCACTCGCTGCGGTGCTCAGCACCGCAGTGTTCGCTGCGAGGCTCTGCCTCGCGTAAAACAGCTTCAACAGCGCGTAACATCAGTTAGTAATAATAACGAATCAAAAACAGGGTGTGATGGCTTCCGTTGATATTGTAATTATCGCCTTTTATTTTCTGTTGGTGATCGGCGTTGGGTTTTATTTTTCCCGTCGCCAAGAGGAAACGTCCGAAACCTATTTTTTAGCAGGGCGCAACCTGGGGTGGTTTGTCATCGGCTGCTCGATTTTTGCTGCAAATATCTCCAGCGAACATTTCATCGGTTTGGCGGGATACGGCGCCAGCAGGGGATTGGCTGTGGGAAATATCGAGTGGTTGGCGATTTTTGCCCTGATGTTATTAGGCTGGTATCTTGCCCCGATTTTTATAAAATCAAAGGTTTTTACGGTTCCGGAATTTCTTGGAAAACGCTTCAACAACACGGTTCGATGGTATCTCAGCGGTATATCAATCGTCGCATACCTGCTCACAAAAATTTCGATCAGCCTGTATGCCGCCGGTTTGTTGCTCCATCAGCTTTTGGGGTGGAATATGTACACCTCCGGCATCGTAATGTTAGTGATTACCGGTATTTATACGATTACCGGCGGGTTAAAAGCGGTTGTTTACACATCCGTTGTTCAAATGTTTTTTTTAGTCGGCGGCGCGATTGTTTTAACGCTGTTTGGTTTACATGAAGTCGGTGGAATTGCCGCTTTAAAGGAACAATTACCGGCGGATTATTTTTCGATCTTCAAGCCCGTTTCCGATCCGGATTTTCCCTGGACCGGCATTGTCTTCGGCGCGCCGATATTAGCAATTTGGTATTGGTGCACAGACCAATATGTCGTTCAACGGATTCTCGGCGCAAAAGACGTGAACGCGGCTCGCAGCGGCGCGTTGTTAACCGGTCTGCTCAAAATTTTACCGGTATTTATCCTGGTGTTGCCCGGGTTAATTGCCATGGCGATCTTTCCCGGCGTCAACGGCGATGACGCCTACCCCACGCTGCTTACCGGCGCGCTGTTGCCGGCCGGTTTCAAAGGGCTTGTGTTGGCGGGTTTGCTGGCGGCGTTAATGTCCTCATTGTCGGCAAGTTTTATCAGCGCATCGACGTTGTTTACCATGGACTTTTATCGCTTTTGGCGGCCGCATATTACTGAAAAAAAATTGGTGTTAATTGGCCGATTAACCACAACCGCCATCGTCATCATTGGTGTGTTATGGATTCCGTTGGTAAAATTAATAAATACGCATATTTACATACATCTTCAAAGTATCCAGGCGTATATCAGCCCGCCAATCGCAGCCGTTTTTTTGATGGGCGTATTCTGGAAACGCGCGAATGCGGCCGGCGCTATCTGGACATTGATTTTGGGCGGCATTTTGGGCCTCCTGCGTTTGGTTTTTGAATGGCTGGATCATCCGATATTTTTGGAATCACCACTTCTAAACTGGTTTGTTTCCATGAATTTTCTACATTTTGCCATTTTTCTGTTTGTTATTTCAACGATAACCATGATCGCTGTTAGCGTTATTACCGCAGCGCCCGCTTCCGATTCTATCAAGGAATATTTGGTTTCACGATCAAATTCACTCACACTTGATGCCGCAGTACCCGTGGCATGCCAGGTGAAGAGTAACCGGTTCAATCGCCTGTTATCCGCCACACTCCTGGTGATTTTATTCGGTTTATGGGGAATGTTTTTCTAACGCATTGTTTTTAAGAAGAGAATGATGAATCGACATGTTGCACAAATATTTTTGGCAATTGTTGCCGGTGTGTTATTGCTGATTAATTGCTCGCGGGATAAATCCCCGCGGCAAATAGTGATTGCAAAAGTCGGCGATCGCACCATTGACTGGCGATTGTTGGAGCGAAGCTATTATCTCAATCCCAAATGGGGGCGGGGATTGACACAGCAAAAATCGTTTGAAAATCAATTGAATTATTTGGTAAATCAAAAGCTGTTTGCCCAGGCTGCCCTTTCGGAAGGTATTCCCGATGAAATTTCCATGCATTTAAAATTTATCAAGGAAAAAGAAATGATCAAGGCGCTATACCGGCAGGAAGTCGCTTCGCATGTCGAAATATCAGATGCGGAATACGAACGGGGCTATCAACGGCTGAAAAAGAAGGTGAAGCTTGAATTTATTTTAACCCCGGATATTGCAAATGCCCGGCGCTATGTCAGCGAACTGAAAACCTCCCCGGTTGATGCGATCCGGCTGATTTCTCCCGAAAACGAGGAAAAAGGCGTGACCCCGCTGTTCGGCTTTGGCGAGATGTCCCCCTCGGTCGAAGACGTCGTTTTTGATATGCGGCAGGGCGAAACCGCCGGTCCCATTCCGGTGGGGAATAATTATTTAGCAATCAAATTGATCGATGGGCAGGTGGAAAAATTTATGTCCCGGATGGATTTTATGGAAAAACTAAGCAAAATCCGCAAGGTGATTTACGACAGGAAAGCGCAACTTATTTCTCACAACTACATTTACGGACTGATGAAAGAGCAGGCGGTAAAAATAAATCCAAGAACTTTTGCAGCGTTGACAGAACAATTTTCGAGAATCATTGAAAACAAAAAAACAGACGCGGCCTTGCCGGTTTATGTGAACAATCGTGAATTAAAAACAACCGAGACGAATCTGCGGGACATCGCCGACGAAGTGTTGGTGACTTATAAAACCGGGCAGCTTACCGTCAGGGAATTTATCGGCGGCTTGTTAAACATGCCCGCGGGCATGCGACCCCAGGTTAAACTTGCCCCGCAGTTAAAAAAAGCCATTGGGATCGCAGTTCGCAACCTCTATCTGGCAAAACGCGCCTATCGCCAGGGGCTGGATCAAACGCCCGAAGTTTGCTATGAAGCGGAATGGCAGTGCGATGAGGTCTTATCGAGATATTGGCTAAAAAAAATTCGCGACAAATTGACGGCGTCTGAGGATGAAATTGCGGCATTTAAAAAAACGGAAACCTTTAAAAAAGTAAGCAAACGCTTTAACGGTCGTTTAACCGACGAAGCTTTGGAAGATGTGGTTTTGGATTACAAATTTGTGCAGCGGCAAATCGAAGTGGGTGACAGCTTGAGCGTATTATACCCGATTGCCATCGATACCGCCCTGTTTCATAAGCAACTTTCTCAACCCAATAAAATCATTAAAAGTAACCCGGTAAGACTTGCCTACCGTGAACTTTTTCAATAATCTCAGAAAGGAGGTTCTGGTGTGCTTAAATTTTATACTAATGCGTCATTTCTCATGACGAAGAAGCAGAGAGGGAGACACTAAAGATTCTTCGTAACTTTTTTTAACCCTTAATTAGGAGGTTAGATGTGATGCAGAGATATTTATTTGCAGTTTTAACTTTTTTGCTTTTAAACAGCCTGGTAAATGCCCAGTTTGTTTTTGAGCCGTTTGAGGTACACCCTGATTCAACTTATTTTAGTGTTTATGATAAACCAAATTCGGATACTTCACAAATTAACCTGTCACTTGAGACAAGTATCGTTGAAGAAGGCAACAGTGCTTTGCGATACGACTATATTGTTCAACGGTCAGAGACCTGGGGCGGTTTTGCCCGTTACCAGATGTGGAATCCCGGGGAAGAGGATGTTTGGAACTTTGCACCCTTCCAAAACATGAGCCTTTGGTATTATAATGATGTCGCATCCACGGATTCGGGAGAACTTCATTTGCGTATTTCATTTATGGACGTAAGCGATGTTCCGCTGAACACGACAACGGTTTCAGGTGCTGAACAGTGGTATTCTTTCCATTATATACTGGACAATGCCCCGGGTTGGAATCAAATTGTCATGCCATTGGATGATATTGGTCCCGCGGCAATTAACGGTTCAAACGGTTTTTGGCGAACCGGCTGGGCCGGCGTTACCGGCAACAATGAGTTAAACCTGGATAAAATCAAAGGCATTCTGTTTGGCGTCTCCATATCCGGGCCAAGGGATACCACCGCGATCCACCATGGTTCGATTATTTTTGATAATTTCACCTTTTTTGGCGGACGTCCGTTCCCGGTTGTTTTCTTTAACGGCAGAGCCGTGCCGGGAGACGTCACTTCATTTGCCTGGAACGGCTCATTGGAAGTGGTCGAAGACGCCGGACAAACGCCCTCGACCAATGCGCTGAAATGGACCCAGAATGCCGGGCAAACCAGCGCCGGTATCGGTTTTATTGTGGGATCGAAATATTTAGCTTATCGTTGGCCGATCGATAGTTTGAAATTCTGGATGAAAGCGCCGGCCGGCACCGGCGATTTAAGCATTCGCTTCACTGATGTTGATAACAATACCGTTAAAACAGCCTTAAGCGAACCTGCCGGCGGTTATGATAACACCTGGACGTTTATACAGATTCCACTGAGGGACATCAATGAATTCCATAATGGCGCAACATCGTTTGATACCACCAGGGTCCGGAAGCTTGATATTGTCGCCAGCGGCACGGCGAACGGGCACACCATTTGGTTTGATGATCTGTGGACCGGGAATCCCGATATTGATGTCATTGCACCCACTGCGCCCCAGTCTGTTACGGGCACGACGACGCAATACAT
>CAYVDX010000315.1:0-5162 GCA_964450485.1 uncultured Calditrichaceae bacterium | reverse complement strand
CAGCCAAGAAAAATCTCCGTGGGGCACGCCCCCACGGAAAACCGACTGGCAGCCAAAAAACCGACTGACAGCCAAAAAACCGCTGACAGCCAAAAACCAAAAACGCCATGACCCCCAAACCCATCTACACGCCACAAAACTGCAAATCCGCGTTCAAACTCTACTGGACCCTCTCTATCTTCTGGAAAGATAACCCCATCTCCTCGCAACGCTGGCTCGAAGCGTTAAAACCGCTAACCGAAAAAGATGGCGTTCGCATCCTTGAATATCGCCTTAAAAATAACAGAACCAGCCAGTTTTTGCTCAGTACCCAACCCCGAGTGTCGCCAAGCAACGCCATTCGTTCGGTAAAAGGCCGCTTGCAGCACCAAATTCGGGCCCAAATCCCCAAAGCCTTTAAAGGAAACTATTCGATCAAAAGCGTCGGTCCGGCAAAGCTTGATGTGGTGCAGCGATACCTAAATTCTCAACTTGAGCATCACAAAATGGCTGATCCAAAAGTTCAAGCCCGGTTTAGCAAATACCAGCTTGACAATCCGAAAATTGACTTAGTCCCGCCCAGGTATAGCGCGCACGGCCAGTTTATATATAATCTTCACCTCGTTTTTGTTCATAAAAAGCGTTGGCGGGAAATTCGGGATGAACAGTTGGTAAAAAATCGCGACATGATTCAACGTGCAGCGTTAAAAAAGGGGCATTTACTGTCCAAGGTCAGCATATTGCCGGATCATATCCACATGACGCTTGGCTGTGACGTTAAAGAGTCACCGCTGGAAGTTTCTTTGGGTTATCTGAATAATTTTGCTTATGCTTATGGGATGCGGCCTGTGTTTCAGTATGGGTTTTATGCAGGAACTTTTGGCGTATATGATCTTGGTGCTATCCGGCAGGCTGGTGGCTGTCAGGCTGGTGGCCGTCAGTCATAACGCCGCGGGGGCAAGCCCCGCGGGGGGGCTGGTGGCTGTCAGTCATAAGACCGCGGGGGCAAGCCCCTCGGGGGGGCTGTGGCCGTCAGCTCAGGCGCGTTTCTTGTCCAGCCAGAAGGCGATACCCGCAAAAACAAAGTAAGATGTAAGCGCGGAACCGGCTAATGCCGGTTTGCTGTCGCCGGTCAGCGGCCCGAAAATGTTAACAATATTTACGGCCAGCAGAAATAGCACAAAGATAATCATGCCGTATTTACCCGCAAAAGATGTTGCGTCGGTGGCTTTTAAATATAGCCATAACCCACCCAACAACAGCACCGCTTCCAGGGAATAGGCGGCAATGGCGTTATTCCATAAACCCAAACCGAGTTTGATGGAGTCATCGCCCAGCAGCGGCAAGTCCGGCGTGTGCACGAGCAGGTCGAGGAACCAATGGGACAGCACCGCTAAAGCCATCACCAGCGCGATGCGGCTTTTTTTAGCGACCAATTTTGAGGGCCGTAAACGGAAAAGAATATAAATGAGTCCAGCCCACAGAAATGCAGCTAACAAGCTGTGGGTATAAGGCATGTACACCAACTCAAAATGGGTCGATTGGGTGTAGTTTTCAATAATATTGAGCCGCTCCAAACCCATGAGAACAAAAGGAAAGAATAATATATCCACAAACTGCACGGCCAGGAACAGCATCCCCAGGGAGGCTGATTTCTCGACCCGCTTTAGCGCCAAGCTGGCGGCATAATGACCGACGAACATTTATTTGCCTCACTATTTTATAAAAAATGAAATAGACTATCAGTGTCAAAGTTTCAAACCTCAGTACCCCAAAACCGGCGAAAGCCAGCGTTCCGTCTCGGAAATATTCATGCCCTTGCGCCGGGCATAGTCGGCGACCTGATCTTTACCGATGCGCCCCACGCCAAAATATTTGGCCCGCGGGTGGGCAAAATAATACCCGCTTACCGATGCCGCCGGAAACATGGCGTTGGTTTCGGTCAGGGTAATTCCGGTGTTTTCCGTTGCGTTCAGCAGATCGAACAAGATGGGCTTTTCGGTGTGATCCGGGCAAGCCGGGTACCCGGGGGCCGGACGAATGCCGCGATAGCTTTCCTTGATTAATTCCTTGTTATCAAGCGCTTCATTCGGCGCATACCCCCAATATTCCTTGCGAACGCGCTCGTGCATCAACTCCGCCAGACCTTCCGCCAACCGGTCGGCCAGCGCCTTGCTCAAAATCGCGTTGTAATCGTCGTGTTCCTTCTCAAATTTGGCGGCTAATTCCGCCGCGCCGATGCCGGTGGTCACTGCAAATCCGCCGATGTAATCACCAATGCCACTGTCCACCGGGGCGATGAAATCCGCAAGGGCCAGGTTGGGACGATTGTCGCCGCGCTTCATTTGCTGGCGCAAGGTGTGGATAACAGTCCGCACAGTTTTGCGGCTGTCGTCCGTGTAAACTTCGACGTCATCGCCGATGCTGTTGGCCGGGAAAAACCCAATCACTGCCCGCGCCGAGAGCCATTTTTCAGCAATAATCCGGTCCAATAATTTTTGGGCGTCATCGTAAAGCTTGCCAGCTTCTTTTCCGTATTTCGGATCATCCAAAATTTTCGGAAATGCGCCTTTCATTTCCCAGGCCTGAAAGAATGGCGTCCAGTCGATGCGATGGCGAATCAGACCCAGCGGGCAATCCTTGAAGGACTTTATCCCTAAAAATGAGGGACGGGTGATGTCACTGATTTTCCAGTCGATTTTCAGCCGGTTTTGCCGGGCAGCGTCGATGGTCGCGAGCTTTTTATCGCCATGTTTACGGCGATGCGCCTCACGGACGTTATCATATTCGCTGTGGATTTCGCGCAAATAATTTGAACGTAAGTCATCGCTGAGCAGGTTACTGACCACGCCAACACAGCGCGAGGCGTCCAGCACGTAAATGACCGGATGATCGTAGGCCGGATCAATTTTCACCGCCGTGTGGGCTTTAGAAGTGGTTGCCCCGCCGATCAGCAGCGGCGTGGTAAAATGCTCCCGTTGCATCTCGCCGGCGACGTGAACCATTTCATCCAACGAGGGGGTAATCAGCCCGCTGACGCCAATGACATCAACATTTTCTTCGCGAGCGGTTTTCAAAATTCTGTCCGCCGGCACCATCACGCCGAGGTCGATAATTTCATAATTGTTGCAGGCCAGCACGATGCCCACAATGTTTTTGCCAATGTCGTGCACATCGCCTTTGGCGGTGGCCAGCAGGATTTTTCCGGCGCTGGATTTTTCGCCGCTTTCGGCTTTTTCCGCTTCAATAAATGGGGTCAGATACGCCACGGCTTTTTTCATCACCCGCGCGCTTTTGACCACTTGCGGCAGGAACATTTTTCCGGAGCCGAACAGATCGCCGACGATGTTCATGCCATCCATCAGCGGCCCTTCGATGACGTGCAGGGGGCGCTCGTATTTTTGCCGGGCTTCTTCGGTGTCCGCCTCGATATATTCAACGATGCCTTTGACCAACGCATGGCTCAGGCGCTCCTCAACCGGGAGTTTGCGCCAGGCTTTGTCCTCTACTTGCTTTTTGTCCCGCGATTTTACGGTTTCCGCAAAGGAAATTAGTCGCTCGGTGGCGTCCGGGCGGCGATTGAGCAGCACGTCTTCCACCAGCGTCAGCAATTCCTTGGAGATGTCTTCGTAAACCGTAATTTGTCCGGCGTTGACAATGCCCATGTCCATCCCGGCTTTGATGGCATGGTAAAGAAACGCCGAATGCATGGCTTCGCGCACCGGGTTATTTCCGCGAAATGAAAAGGAAACATTGCTGACCCCGCCGCTCACCAGCACGCCGGGCAAATGCGTTTTTATCCAGCGCGTCGCTTCAATAAAATCCACGGCGTAATTGTTGTGCGCTTCGATGCCGGTGGCCACGGCAAAAATGTTCGGATCGAAAATGATGTCCCGCGGCAGAAAACCCAATTCATCGGTTAAAATGCGATAAGCGCGTTGGCAAATGGCGGTTTTGCGTTCAAGTGTATCCGCCTGTCCCTGCTCATCAAACGCCATCACAATCACGGCCGCGCCGTAACGCCGCGCCAGTTTGGCGTGTTCCCGGAAAATTGTTTCGCCTTCTTTCAGGCTGATGGAATTGACGATGCACTTGCCCTGCGCGCATTGCAATCCCGCTTCGATTACTTCCCATTTTGAGGAATCCAACATGAGCGGCAGTTTGGCAATATCCGGCTCTGAGGCGATCAGATACAAAAAATGGGTCATCGCCGCTTTGGAATCGAGCATGCCTTCGTCCATGTTGACGTCTAAAATTTGCGCGCCGTCTTCTACCTGTTTTTGCGCAACTTCCAATGCTTCGTCAAATTCGTCAGTGAGTATCAATCGGGCAAATTTGCGCGAACCGGTTACGTTGCAGCGTTCCCCGATATTGACAAAATTGCTGTCCGGGCGAATGGTCAACGGCTCCAAGCCGCTGAATTGCGGCAGATGCGACGGCGACGGCAGTTGCCGCGGCGCTATTCCGCGCATCCTTTCAGCGATGGCTTTGGTAAATGCCGGGGTGCTTCCACAGCAACTTCCCACAATGTTCAAAAAGCCGCTCTTGGCAAATTCGCCTAACAAATCGGCCATTTCCTCGGGCCTTTGATCGTATTCGCCGAATTCATTGGGCAGCCCCGCGTTGGGGTAGCTGCTCACATAAACCGGCGTCAATTTGGAGATTTCTTCCATGTAGGGACGCATTTCCCTTGCGCCCAGCGCGCAATTGACGCCCACAGACAGCATGTTTACGTGAGAAATGGAGATCAAAAAAGCCTCCAGCGTCTGCCCGGAAAGGGTGCGTCCGCTCGCGTCCACAATGGTCACGGAAATCATAATGGGCAGGGATTTTCCGGTTTCTTCCAAATATTGATCAATGGCAAACAGCGCCGCTTTAGCATTTAGCGTGTCGAAAATGGTTTCCACCATCAGCAAATCCACCCCGCCGTCCACGAGACCGCGCACTTCGTCGTAATATCCCCGTCGCATGTCCTCAAAGGTGGCATTGCGAAATGCCGGACGATTTACATCCGGAGACATCGACGCCGTGCGATTGGTTGGACCCAATGCGCCTGCCACCCAACGCTCCGCCCCGGAATGTTGGGCAACAAACGCATCGCGCGTTTCAACCGCTAATTTTGCAGCAGCGAGATTCATTTCGTACACCCAATCGACCATGTCGTAATCGATCATGGAAATGTT
>CAYVDX010000314.1:0-5174 GCA_964450485.1 uncultured Calditrichaceae bacterium | reverse complement strand
CAAACAATTTTTTCACCGCCGGTTTGGTCACTTTGCCCATCACATTGCGCGGCAAGCTTTCCACGATTTTCAACCGCCGGGGCGTTTTGTACCCGGCTAAACGCGCTTTTGCCCAGGGGCGCAGCGCATCGATGGTCAGCGATTTACCCGGCTTGAGCGCCACCGCGGCAGACACGCACTCGCCCCATTGCGCATCCGGCACGCCCACCACCGCGCATTCCTTGATCGCCGGATGGGTACGCAGCACTTCCTCGATCTCTAGCGCGGAGACTTTTTCCCCGCCGGTTTTGATGATGTCCACCGAGCTGCGCCCGATGATGCGATAGTAGCCGTCTTCGACAATTGCCATGTCGCCGGTCAAAAACCAACCGTCGCGGAAAGCCGCTTGCGTGGCCGCGGGTTTTTGCCAGTATTCCAAAAAAACGTTCGGTCCCTTCACCTGGATTTCCCCGGTCACACCCGCTTCGGTGATTTCGCCGCCGTTTTCATCCACCAAACGAACGGTCACGCCCGGCAGGGGTTGACCAACATGCCCGGCCCGCCGTTGGCCGCGATAGGGATTGGAGAGCGCCATGCCGATTTCGGTCATGCCGTAGCGTTCCAGCAAGGTATGCCCGCTGATGCGCTGCCATTTTTCCAACACGCTCACCGGCAGCGCCGCCGAGCCGGAAACCATCAACCGCATTTTTTGACAGGCGGCTGACATGGCGGCTTGCGTTTCCGGCGGCGAATTTTCCCAATGATCGATCAATCGCGCGTAAATCGTGGGCACGGCCATAAAAAGGGTCAGCGGCCGCTCGATAAATCGCTGCCAAACGATTTTCGCATTGAATTTGGGCAGCATTTCGCAGGTCGCGCCGCTCCACAAGGCGCAGCAGAGCGCGTTGATGATCCCGTGGGTGTGATGCAGCGGCAGCGCATGCAAAATGTGATCGTCCTTCGACCATTCCCACGCGCCGGTCAGCGCGGTAATTTGCGCGGCGATATTTGCGTGGGTCGTCACCACGCCCTTGGGCTTGCTGGTGGTGCCGCTGGTGTAGAGGATCATGGCGCGGCGGTGTTCACCCACGACCGGCAGCGGAGATTCCGGGGCTGCCAGCGCCACAATCGTGGAGAGAAAACGGCGGTTTTCCCGATCCATCAGCGAACGCATTTTTTCATAAAAATCGGGATGCACCACCACGGTTTCCGCGCCGGTATCGTTCAAAACGTATTCGATCTCCGGCAGCGGATGGGACAGGCACAGCGGCACGGCAACGCCGCCGGCCAGCCAACAGCCCCACTGGATTGCCGCGTAATCGAAGCCCGGCGGCGTGATAAAAGCGATGCGCGCTTCGCCGAGATCATCCCGCCCGGCCAGCAGCGCGGCGGAAACTTTTTTTGCAGCAGCGAACAATTCGGCGTAGCTGTATTCGCCGGTTTCATCGATGATTGCCCGGCGATTTTCGTATTTTTTTGCGGCTTTGATAATGGGGATCATCGTCTGTCTCATCTGACATTCCGCGCGATTAGATCTTTGCAAAATTTCGTGTTTTGAAAGTTGAGCATTACGGTCTCGTTGCGAAGCTCCTGCTTCGCAACGTTATTTTCCAGGAAGCTCCTGCTTCTAAATCTCCCTTATTCGCGCAAATCATTCTCGTTTTCAAAAGTGCGCGGTAATGAATCAGGGATAAAAATATACGATGGAATTGTATAAATCAAAAATTTTCTTTTGATACAATTCCACCTTAAATTAATCAGAAACACGGCAGTCGAACAAAGTTTTTGTTGTTTACATTGGCATTTTGTTTTACCATTTACCAGAATAGTCAACCAAGAGGTTTTTTATGGAAACTATCAACATCACCGAGGCAAAAACGCATTTGTCCAAGCTGGTCGAAAAAGCGTTGTCCGGCGAAGAAATCATCATCGGAAAACGCAACAAGCCGCTGGTCCGGTTGTCGCCGCTGGTTTCATCCGGCAAGAAGAAACGCAGCGGCGGACAATGGAAAAACCGCGTGATTATTTCCGGTGATTTTGACGATTTGCCCAAAGTGTAGTGAACGCAAATTTGCGTTCACTACACTTTGGGCGCGTTAAAACGCCGCAGATTTCGGTACATTCTTAGCCGGAAATCATTTTACTCCTCCACAAACGCCACCACCCGGCAAAACGCCGCCTCGCCGCCCTTGAATTTCCAGGGGAAACAGCCCAGCGTCAGGCGACGGTTGTGCAATTCCGGTTTATCGATGTCGCCGCCTAAATTTTCGATGTGCATGCAATTGAACGGAAAGAGCTGGTTGTGGGTCATTTGATAATCGGAATCCGGGAAAAGGTCTTCCATGTTTTCCGCGCCGAATTTTTCCTCGCACTGCCGACGCACCCGATCGCAGTGACCGTGCATCCCCTTGCCCAAAAATCGTCCGATGGGTAAATCCATGGGATGATCGGTGGAGATGCAGTCCACACCCGAGATGTGGATTTTTTTATCCAGCAGCCATTGCACCATGTCGCGATGCGCCCCGGGATGGCGATGGATGTATTTTTCCTCGTCCGGCGTTTCGCCGAATTGGGCGTATTTATGAAAACCGGTGTGCAGCAGCAGCAGGTCGCCCTCGCGCACTTCCACCCGGCTTTCAATCATCTCCGGGGTGTAAAGATCCAATTCGTCGATTTCATCACTCAGGTTGACGATCACGCCGGGACCGTAAAGCCAATCTAACGGAATTTCATCGATGGTCATGCCGCCGGTGACAAAGTGGCGCGGCGCGTCGAGGTGAGTGCCCATGTGATTGGAGGTCATAATGTATTGCGCGTTTACGCCGTGCTCGGCTTTGCGCTTGATATATTTCACTTCAAACGGCGGATAGTACGGCCAAAACGGTGCATCTTGATTGAGCGGTTGCGATAAATCGTAGGGTTTCATGGTTTCTCCTGTGTATTTGTGTTAATGAATTTCAGCGTTCATAATTAAATGCGACTTGCGTTAAGGAACAACAGATTTTTTGAATGGACTGCGAGATCCCTTGACAAAAAGCGTTTTTTAAAAGCTTATATTATTGATCGATACTTATCGTTTTCTTATATTAATCCTATGTATCGCATAGAGTGGACAACTAAAGCGCTCAAGCAATTAAAAAAGATTACTGAGAATGATCAGAAGACGATTGTTATTGCTGCCCGGAAATTAAAAAATTGGCCAAATTGCCGGCACGTTAAACCGTTAAAAGGTCGTGAAGGTTACCGGCTTCGGGTCGGATGGTACAGGATCATTTTTGACGTGCAAAACATTCTCAGGATCATCACAATCGAGGAGGTGAAAAAACGAGATGAACGAACCGATTGAATATCAAATCATAAAAGACGGAAAAAAACCGCTTTTCGTTTTAGTGCCGTATGAAAAATATATCGAGTTTATCAGCGAGAAGAAAGCAGCGCCAAGCATTCCCCAGGAAGTTGTGGAATTGCACATTCTGAAGAACAAAAGCCTGATTCGGGCCTGGCGTGAGTATAAAAGACTTTCTCAACGGGAAATCGCTCAACAACTGAATATCTCACAAGCCGCTTACTCACAAATGGAAAAACCCGGCGCGCGTTTGCGTAAAACGACGCTGGAAAAAATCGCCGCCGTATTGGGCGTTCTGCCGGAACAGTTGCGCGTTTGACTGCTGGGTCAGCCGAGGTAACAAATATCAAATCCGAATCGAATCGCCTGGATAATTCACCACTAAAGCCACTGAACAGGTTGAAAACTTTAAAATTAAAAATGGGAATCTTATGAGTATTTTTGAAAATTAAATTTGATTAAAATCTTTGATCTAACTTCATAAAAAACATATCAGTAGTTTCGACCCGGCTGTCCAGGGGTGGTTTTTGAATTAATCAGGATAGAAATTTTTGCGAAAACAAATCATTCGATGATCGCTTTGATTTTCGCAACCGTTTCAGTAACAACAACTTCGGGCGCTTTACAGATAAAACGAATCGGGCGGGCGTTAAAATCGAGGCACTTCAACTGATCTGACAAGACTGCGCCGGACACTTTCAAGTTTTCCGGCAAAGGCACTTCAAATGGATAGCCCTGCACATTCGACGTGATCGGGCAAAAAAATGCCAGTTTTCGCACCTGATTGAACCGGGTTGCGGAGATCACCAAACATGGGCGATGTCCGGCTTGCTCGTGTCCGTCAATCGGGGTTAATTGCAGCCAGACAATATCACCGCGTTCGGGAATATATTCAGAGCCGCTCTTTGCCAACCGCTCCTCCATCGTCAATATATTCGGGCAGGTTGTTTTCATCAATGCCGGCTAACAGCTCATCGAGGGTGTATTTTGATTTTTGCTTGACCGGCGTAATCACAATTTTGCCGTTATCAATGATCATCTCAACGGTAGAGCCGTTTTCAATCCCGGTTTCTTTTGCGTACGCCGACGGGAAACGGACGCCTAATGAATTGCCCCATTTTTTTACAATTGCTTGCATAAATTCACCTTCATTTTATCTCTATAAAAGATAAACAAAGTTTAAACTTTTGACAACTTGTTTTTCATCAAAAACCAATACACGCCAAACGCCACAATCGCGGCGGAGAACCAGGCACCGTTAAACAAAAATGCCAGCGCGGGATGCATTTTGCCCAACAGTGCAACGGCAATCCCGGCAATCAGCGCGATGAGCGCAGCGCGATTCAACCCGTTTTGGTAGGCAAATTCGCCGTGTTCCTCGTATAAACCACGCAGGTTGAGTTGCAGTTTGCGAATGACCCAATAATCGCAGACGATCACGCCACCGACCGCGCCAAGCAGGCCGGAATAGCTGATCAACCAGACCAAATACATGTCCAGCAACTTCCAGGGGAAGATGAAAATGCCGATCAGCCCGGCAATCAGCCCGCCCATGCGGAAGCTGATTTTGCGCGGCGCCAGGTTGGAAAAACTGTTGGCCGGCGCGACGATATTCGCGGCAATGTTGGTGCTGAGCGTGGCGACGGCCAGGAAAAACATCGAGAGTAAGCCGACCACCGGGCTATTGTATTCCTTGGTGAGGCGAGCCAGCAATGCCACCGGGTCCCAAATCGCTTCGCCGTAGAGAATCAGCGTGGCGCCGGTGACTGCGATACCGATGAAGGCGAACAGCGGCATCGTGGTCAGCAAACCGATGGCTTGTCCTTCGAGCTGATCGCGCTGGCTTTTG
>CAYVDX010000313.1:0-5177 GCA_964450485.1 uncultured Calditrichaceae bacterium | reverse complement strand
GGTAATTTTCAGGTTGAGGGAATGTTTCATCGTTGGCTCACTGTTTTTAATTTTAATCGACTGTATAATCCCAACAGGCTGAATATCGTAACCAGGCAAATCAGCACGAAACTCGCGCCCCAGGCATTTTGCAACGCCCGCGGATGGGTTGCCTGCTGCGCCAGGGCCAGAATGTGCGTTGGCAAGGCGGTCACCGGTTCCCGCAGCGAACCGGGAATGTTCACGCCGGAAAATGCCGTGGCAATAAACATGATGGGCGCGGTTTCCCCCACGGCCCGGGCCAGTCCCAAAAAAAGCCCGGTGATGGCCCCGCTGAACCCTTGCGGCAACAGCACTTTTACGATCACCTGCCATTTGTCTAAACCGAGGGCGCTGGCGCTTTCCCGGTAAATTTTGGGAATGCTGTTGATCGAGTGATAAGCCGCCAAAACGACCGTCGGCAGCATCATAATCGCTAAAATGATCGATCCGACAAACCAGGAGACGCCGGTATTCAAAACGTTCACAAAAAAAATCAATCCAAAAATCCCGAAAATCACCGAGGGCACGCCGTTCAAACCGTAAACCAGCACCGTGCACAGCCGTTTCATGCGCCCGCTTTTGATGTATTCGCTTTTATAAATGGCGGTTCCCAACGCCAGCGGAAAACAGATCAGCGCGGCAACGCTAATCAGCAGCAAACTTCCGATGATTTGATACAATACGCCGCCGGCCGCGCCAAAGTTGCGGGCAGCAGTCAGCAGAAAGGTCAAATCCACCGCGCGGACGCCGTTCCAGGCGATGACCGCGATCAGAAAGAACAGAATCAGGCTGCTAACCGCAGTCGCGCCGAGGGTCATCGCGGAAAAGAAAAAATTTAATCGTCGCCTATTCATACAATCGTTGTTCCGGGTTATAAAAAAATGTGAGGGAAATGAATGTCAGCGCCAACACAAAAATCAGCAGGATGAGTCCCATAAAAATCATGGCGCTGAAATGCAGGGAGCCGAATGCGGTCTCGGCGATTTCCCGCCCCAATTTGGAGGTGATGGTTTGGGCCGGGACCAGAAAATTGAACAGCGGCGCGGGAATTTTATCGATGCTGCCGATGACCAGCATTACGGCCATGGTTTCGCCCAGCGACCGCCCCAAGGCCAACAGCACCGCGCCGAGGATATCCGTCCGGGCATTTGGCAACACCGCGCTCATGATCACTTCGTATTTATACAACCCCAACCCGCCGGCCGCTTCGCGGTACTGCCGGGGAACGTTGTGCAATGCGTCATCGGACAGGGTGATAATGGTCGGCAACACCATGATTGCCAGCAGCACGCCCGCGGTTAAAATGGTTCGCCCCGATTGTAAATCGAACAACGTTTGAATCCAGGCGCTAAAAAATACGACGCCGATCAGCCCGAAAATGATCGAGGGAATGCCGGCCAGCAGTTCCAGCATGGATTTGACATACAAGCGCAATCGCGGCGGGAGCACTTCCGCGGTAAAAATGGCGGTCAGCAATCCCAGCGGCACGGCAATAAACAGCGCGATGACCGTGACGGCGAGAGAGCCGTAAATCATGGGCAAAATGCCGAATTTTCCCTTGGGCGGGTTCCAGGTTTCGCTGAAAAGCCGCCACCCGGCGTGAGAAATGGCTTCCCAACTATTGATCACCAAAAAAGCGAGGATAACCAAAACGATCATCCCGCTGAAGTAGGTGCTGGCAAGCACATAGCCTTTTCCAATTCTACCTGATGCGGACATAGCCGGATGCTTCCACGATTTTTTGCCCTGCGTCGCTCAAAATAAAATTGATAAATTGCTGAACGTCGCCCCGCGGCTGCCCGTTGGTCAGCAAATGCAGTTCCCGGGCGATGGGCCAGGTTCCGTTGACAATATTTTCCAACGCGGGCGACACGACCGCCCCGTCCGGCATGACGATGGAAAGCCCTTTTACATCCGTATTCAGCCAGGCGTGGGAAAGCAGACCGATCGCCGCATCGCTTTGGGTGATGGCGGTTTGTTCCTCGTTATTTGAGCCAAGCACCAGGTCCGCGCCCGGGGCGTCGGCTTCTTTATCGCCCATCACGGCTGCCATAAATACGTGCCGGGTTCCCCGCGATTTTTCTTTATCCACCGCCAGAATTTCCCGGTCGGGGCCGCCCACTTCTTTCCAATTATCGATCTCGCCTTTATAAATCCCGGCGATTTGCGCGAGGGTTAAGGCTTGCACGCCGGCGTCATAAATCTCCGACGAAACGACCGGCGCCACCGCGTCTTTGCCGATCACGTGCACGGTAAAATCGACGGCGGGGTATTTCTCAATTTCTGAATCCGTCAGATCGCGGGACGCCATGCCGATCTCGATTTTTCCCTCGCCTAACTGGTTGATGCCTACCCCGGATCCGCCGGCATTGACAATGATGGTAACATCCGGGTGATCCATCCGGAACTGTTCCGCTGCCCGCGAAACCACCGGCAACACGGTGGTTGAACCGGCGACATGCACCGCCGTGCTTTTTGAGCAACTGAATTGCAGCAAAATGAGGTTGATTGCTAAAAGAAAAATGATGGTTTTTTTCAATTTCAGAATCCTGTTTTGTGTTTTTATTCGACCCGACAATATACGCGCGCCCGTCGTGCAATCAAAACCGTATGGGCGAATGGCCGTGGCGTAAACACCGTAGGGGCGACCGGCCGTTCGCCCCTACATCCGGTTACCTGCGGGGGACGAACGGCCGTTCGCCCCTACATCCGATCGATCACGTAACCGTTCGTCCACCTATCTGTTGGATTTCCAATTCGCCGGATTATCGTGGTCCAATTCCAATTCCCATTTCAATGGATTGTTGATGATATATTGACGAATTTTGAACAATTCTTTTTCGTTGCGGATGATGCGATCCCAATAATTGCGCTGCCAAACCGGAACGCCCGGGGTTTTACGGATTTGGTTTATTCTCAACATAACCGCGGATTTGAATCCCGCCATTAAGGATGACAATGATTTTGGACGCATGCGTGGTCGGGACGAATCCGGTAGGGGCGAACGGCCGTTCGCCCCTACGGCGTCCGTTTCACCGCGATGGATTCGGTTTTCCGGCAAATCCGCAATAAAAACAATCGCATGAAAATGATTGGGCATGACCTGGTAAATATCCAATTCAACTTCTTTTCGGATTTCCCGCGATTGCAGCCATTCGCTTTCTAAAATGTCGCCAAATTGCGACAGATACATTTTGCCGTTGACAATGTCGCCAAAAATACAGTCACGGTTATGTGAGCAGATCGTCACGAAATACGCGCCCGCGGCGCTGTAATCGTAATCTTTCAATCGCATCGATTTGCGGTGATGTTTACCAGGATTACGTTTCATTTTTGATAGATTTTTTTATCGCCGTAGGGGCGAACGGCCGTTCACTCCTACGATGCGATAATTTTTCTCTTTTCTAAATCATATTCCGGTAAACCATCTTCTTCCATACCGCGCATTGCCTGATCTAAAGAGAATCGATTCCAACTCCGTCGATCCATTCCATCTTCAATATTTCCGGTCTTTGATAATTCGATAAAAGACAGGACTTCTTTTTGAGATTTTGCCGGTAGTTTTTTTATTTTCCGGGTTATTTCATCGATTGTTTTCACCATTCTCTCCTGCCATAACATTTATATGTGAGAAAATTTTACTCAATTTTATCATTCAATTCAATAACATTCTGTTATGACATTTGACATTATTAGCTTACCATTTCCACGCGCCATAAACATTAAACACCGGGCCGCCGGCCTGCCGTGAATATGACGTTGCGCCCTCCCCGACCAATCCCAGGGAAAAATGCTCGCCGCGCTGCCAATCCAGCTCGACGGAAAATCCGAAATATTTGGTGCCGTTGCCAATGCCGGAGGGGCTGTCATCCAATGGCGCGGTGGTGCTGCCCACCGGACGCACCCGCACGATGCGAACGATGCCATACAGCGGCCGGAAAATCCGGTAGCCGGCCTCGGCTGAACCGGAAAAAACAGTGTGAAAACCATCCGTGCGAAAACGGTAGCCAATTTCGCCGCCTAAATGTCCGTTTTTCCATCCGATGCCGGTTTGCAAACGCGGCTCGACATCCCAGGTGCCTGCGCCCACGCGCAATTCGCCCAAAAACGCCCCGGTTTCGGTGTTAAAAAACGGGTGACGCAAATCCGAATTCGCAATCGGGAGCGTGCCAAGCACTTGCACACTGAGCACCCACTTTCGCTGCACAAGTCCCAGGCGCAAACCCAGCGACGGATCGCCGGTGCCGGTGTAGGAAAAATCGTTGACATCCGACATAAAATAGTTGGTGAGAAAGGGCCAAAACGCCACTGCCGTCAGCCGGTCCAAAAGACCGTATTCCAGGTAGGCATTTAGAAACACTTCGTTATAATTCCCAATCGCCTCAAATTTGTGCGCCGCGCCGTGATGCCCGTCCAGAAAGCCGTCCGCGGCTTGCCAGCGCAGCCATAGCTTGGCATAACCGCCATGTTTGCGCGGCGTCCAGCCACCGGCAAACGCGCTGGCGTTAAATACACAGAATAATAAAATTGACAGTAAATAAATCCTGTTTTTTTGCATATTTTTACCCGCTATCTTTTAAAAATATTCAAATCATTCACAACAAAATGCGTAAGGAGCATTACAATGCAAAGAGAAAATATTTCTTCCGGCGCAAAATGGGAAAATATCGTCGGGTATTCCCGGGCAGTGAAGGTTGGCAATCGAATTTTCGTCGCCGGCACGACTGCAACGGATGCAAAAGGCAATATCGTTGGAGAGGGTGATGCTTATGCCCAAACCGTTCAAACCCTAAAAAATATCGAATCCGCATTGCTCAAAGCCGGGGCGGATTTAAAAAATGTGGTGCGCACGCGAATGTTCGTCACCAATATTGATGAGTGGGAAGCCATCGGCCGGGCGCACGGAGAATTTTTTCGCAACATCAAACCGGCGACAACAATGGTGGAAATCAGTCGGCTGATCGATCCGAGAATGATAGTGGAAATTGAAGCAGAAGCGGTAATTATTGAAAAGTGAAAAATGAAGATTGAAAATTTGTATTTGTGTAGCATCAATATTTTGAGAAACACAATGCCGGGTGTATTACCATTTGATTTATTAGGTTGTTTGTTTTTGGCGGAATTTCTGTCTGAGACGCCCGTTTTTTGGGCGTCGA
>CAYVDX010000312.1:0-5178 GCA_964450485.1 uncultured Calditrichaceae bacterium | reverse complement strand
CTGTATAATTGTGCGGAATGAACTTCCAATGCTTATAGAGCTACACAAATACAAACGACTTTTTCAAATATTTACTAACAATTTTCACTTGCAAAATTAATCGATTGATTCCTTCAATGAAATCAATTATAAACATTTCGCCGGCGCCCGATTTTTACGACAGTCACGATCAAAGGATCATCTTCGATCATGTAAATAATCCGGCAGCGTCCCTGTCGAACGCGGTATTTTTCCTGGTTGGTTAATTTTTCGCAGCCGGACGGGCGTGGATTGTCTGCCAGCGATTGAATCTTTTGAACAATTTTCTGAATATATTTTTGGGGAATTCGTTTTAGCGCTTTGGCGGCAGATGGTTTGATGAGAATGTTATATTTTGCCATTTTTTTTCAGCTCGTTTAGGACGTCTTCAAAATCCAGGTTCGGCTCATTTTTACGTTCCTCAAATGCCGATAGGTCTTCCCAATCTTCTGCAAGGCTTTGTCGAATGGCGATATTTACTAACTCGGAAACCGTTTTCTCCATTTGCGCAGCCTTCATTTTTAACACGGTGTGTAATTCCGGGTCGAAATAAATCGTGGCGCGCTTGATATTTGTTTTCATAAAATTCGCCTTTTTTATTTTTTAGTCCCGGACATTTGTTGGTCGGTGTTATTAAAAGCGAAGCTTTTACCGGAAAAGTTGCTCCCAGGCTCCCGCTTTGTTACGCTTTTTTCTCTAAAGCT
Organism: uncultured Calditrichaceae bacterium; assembly: GCA_964450485.1. Classification (GTDB taxonomy): domain Bacteria; phylum Calditrichota; class Calditrichia; order RBG-13-44-9; family J075; genus JACKAQ01. The sequence goes on along the minus strand of CAYVDX010000312.1, from coordinate 4,456 downwards.
CTGCTTTTTGCCACATTCGTCGAAAAATGTCCGGTACTGAATTTGTTTTACAAAAATATAGCATTAAAACGTTATGAAGTCAAAACGTTTTAATGCTTATTGGCTCGCTTTTATCTCGAAAAGGGTCGTTGGTTGCTGGTCTTGGTCAGTTTTAAATCCTGTAAAATCGATTCCTTGACGCCGATTCTTAATCGGTAAAAACTGAAATTGGGATTTGGGGACCATTCAAAATTTAAGTTCCAACAGTGTAAATCGCGCGATATCGTAAAATGCTGATTGATGATTTCCTTTTTTGTGATGTTTATATTGTTATTATAACTAATCTTCCAATTCTTAGTCAACTGAACTTGTGCGTTCATATTCGCGTCGAAGCGACGTGTAATATTTCCCTGGTTGTCCGCATAGCTAAATGTAAATCTCATGTTAAGATTCCAGGGTATTTTTAGCGGCTGGTAATCGTTTAAAAATGGATCGCCGGTAGCATTGTTGGCGGCGTCAAAATTTTCGCCGGTTAATGCACCCTGCAAGGCAGAATCGGGAGCCGTCGTTTCCGCTTTGCGCCGCGGCGGTCGCAGGGAAAGATTATACGTGACTCGAGTATTCCAACTGAGCAGTTCCGGCAGTTTAAACCCGTCCGCCCAAACGAATTTATTGATGCGACCCACGCCGTTGGGCGCTTTTTGATAAAAACCGTGGGTTGAATTGAAGGTAATATTCAGGCTTTTCAAGGGCTTCGCCTGCGCGGAAGTGGTCAGGTTGTTCAGGCGCAGGCTGTCCCTGGCAAAATTATACGACGTGCTGAAATCCACCCGGAACAGGTCGATTTTCTTTTCCTCGCCATCGCGAATGATCTTCCCCTGGAACAGGTTGTTGAGGTTGAAGGTTAAATTTCGCTGCTCGCCGCCGCCGGGGGTGCCGCCGAAAATACTTTTGGCAAACCGATCCTTCCGGGCGATGAAATTGCCGTCCCCATCGCGGATTTCCTGGAAATAGCCGAAAGACGGGTCCGTGTAATCCGGCGCATAGCTAAAGCCGATGGACGGGTCCATTTTATGGCGAATCACCTTGACTGGCAGCAGGGGGATTTCCCACAGCCCGTACATGGTGGTGCGGACATTCATGCCCATGCCGGTCAGCAAATGCCGGGAACGAAATCCGTCAACGGTATCGATTTTAACTTGTTGCGTTGAATCATCATAGGAATAATCGAGGTATTCCGGAACCCACAATTCCTGAAAACTCATTCGCGGCGTCACGTTGAAATATTTGAACATCTTTGTGGAAAACGAGGGATTGATCTGATGCCGCCAACCCGCATTTATATCGCGCTTCGTGCCGATTTGCTGCCCCAGTGTATCCAGCTTTGGCGCGCTGAAACCGGAGGATTTTAAAGTGCTGGAATAAGTGTAGCGAATGTTGTGATACCATCGCGGCCCCTTGCCGCCCCCGCGATATTTAAACAGGCTTTTGACCGGCTGGCTGTAGGAGAGATCGGGAAAGGTATAGTCAATTCGATTGGTTTGCAGGTTTTCACTGCGGCGAAAATTCAAGGAAAGCACCCGCGAGCCGGGAAAGTTCTTTTTGATCGAAGCGTTCGTGGTGAGGGTTTGGTTGGTGCGCTGGTTAAAATCGGAATAATATTCCCGCAAAAACGAGCGGTCGCTGACAAACCGCCCGTTGCCGGTAATGGTCGTGGTTTGCCCGATTTTTTGATTATGATTAAAACTGATTTCCCAACGCTGCCGTTTGGCGCCGGTGCGCACATCTTTTGGCGCATAGTTGCCGCTGACTTGCCCGTTGAATCCATAGCGTTTTTTGTAATCCACTTTTCCGGAAAAAACGAACCCGGTTCGTTCATAAAACGTGGCCAGCATGGTGGCGTCCCAATAATCACTGGCCGCCCAATAATAGCCAAAATCCTGCAAGTAGCGTCCGCCAAAGCTGTTCTGCCCGTACGTCGGCAAAATGATGCCGGAGCGGCGGCCTTTGCGCAATGAAAAAACCGCGAATGGAAGGGTCAATAGCGGGACGTCTTCAATATAAAGCGTAACGGGCTTTGCCACGGCTTTTTTGTTCATTTGCACCCGCATTTTTTGGCTTTTAAAATAAAAATGCGGGTGTTCTTCCCGGTCGCAAGTGGTGAAATAAGCATCTTCGATCAGCAGCGTTTCCTGCCCGATTTTGCGGATTTCCTCGCCCAAATAATAGCCGGGCGGCATTTTGGTGCGCCCTTCTTTCACTTTTCCGCGATTATTTTTGAAATCGTATTCCAGGCGAATGCCCCGGATCGGGTCCGCGCCTTTTTCGGTGAGAACGGGCAAATCGCGATAAACGGCGTTGCCCAATGAATCCGTGGAATCCGCGATCCCGACGGCGGTCATGTAACTGCGGGTCCAGTCGATATCCACTTTGCCGGCCGTCAGCGTGATGTCCTGGTATTCGATTTTCACCTTGCCTTCGAGGTGAGTCGTCTGATTCGGCAGGTCAAAGAAAATTTGATCCGCCCAATATTTTACCGGCCCTTCAATGCCGGTGGGGCTGGATTTGCTCGCCCGTTTATTGGAAAGCGTGTCTTTTTTCGCGGGTTGGGGAAAAGTGGTTTGCGCCTGCCCCACCTGCAAAAACACAATGCAGCAAAGAAAAATCAGCCCTTTTCTCATTCCCGTCACGGCGGCAATGACGGCGTTTATTTGAGATTTAGAAATTGACATTGGGAATTTCTGGGTTACCAGGTTTTGGCAAAGATTTATTTAATAGATTGCGATACCGGTTTTTCTTAAATCTTGCAATTCATGCCGAATTCGTTTATTCTTTTATGCTGTAATTCGTTCTGCTTTAAGATTTAAAAAAACCGTTGAAACGGTTACTGAAACAGGATATCTGTGTTGCACACACCGGGTTGAAACTCGGTGTTAATGATAAATCTCTTATTAGCACCGGGTTTTAACCCGGTGGGGAAGAAGAATTTGATCGCCAATAAACCGTTTCAACGGTTTCTCTCGCTTAAAATCTTAAAGTAGAACCAGAATCAAAAATAATGCCAGCAATGTAAGATACCAACTGAATTTGATATAAGTTTCGGATAAAATCGAGTAGAAATGACCGCCATTTTCATTCGTGGCTGCATTTCAATTTCCAACTTTTAACTTGTGAGTTAGCAATGGCTTACATTTACGGTCGAAACCCGGTGATGGAAGCGCTGCAAACCGGAAGCATCGTCCAAAAAATTTATGTGCAGCATGGGAATCACAGCGGAAAAATCAGTCAAATTTACCGAACGGCAAAACAGCAAAAAATTGTTGTCGTCAATGCGGACGTGAAAAAGCTCCGGCAAATGGTTGGGAAAGTGAACCACCAGGGCGTGGTTGCGCTGATTTCCCCGGTGCGGATTCGCGAAATGGGTGAGTTTTCATTCACAAAACGCCGGTCGGCGTCGCCGCTTGCGTTTGTGATTGCCGATCGCATTCAGGACCCCCACAACATGGGCGCGATTATCCGCGGCGCGGAGATTTTCGGAGCCGCCGGCGTCATCTTTTCCGCGCGTGACAATACACCCATCACCGAAGTGGTGGTGAAAGCCTCGGCCGGAGCGGCGTTGCATTGTCCGCTTTATCGCGCAAACAATCTTGCCCAAACCGCTGATTGGCTCAGGCAAAACAACGTGTGGATTTACGGCGCAGCCCTCGACGCGGACGTCGCACTCTGGGATATTGATTTCAACCGCGATTGCGCCATCATCATCGGCAGCGAAGAGAAGGGTATTCGCCCGCTGCTGTTGAAAAAATGCGATCAAACCTTTCGCATTCCCCAAATCGGCAAAACGCAATCGCTGAACGCCTCGGTGGCCGCCGGCGTGGTTTTAGCTGAAATGGTGCGACAGCGGTCACTGAAATGAATGTATTGACAGGCTATATTTTGCATAATCATAAAGCAACTTTTCAGAAAACCCATAAATTAAACAACCAGAAGGAGACACTATGCTATTCATTAAAAAAGTTGGATTTTTAATATTTTTATCAGTAATACTTGGAATAATCGGAACAATTTATCGGATTGGATATACTGAGAGTTCTATACTTACGCTACATACGAAAAGTTTTTTAACAACAGAGTTAGAGCAATTAAAAATTGATGGCTTGATTGCAACAGTTGCAGAAGAGCCCATTATTGGTGCTGAAATTTGGATAACAGTGAAAGATAATAATGGAAATTCAATTGATGTTCAAAGGTTTGATGTGAAAGGTGTAGGCTTCAGCTTTTTTGAGGATATTTATTCTGGAGAATGTCCAAGTAGCACCGGGTCAGGTGTGGCAGGTCTTAAAGCCATAGGTGCGGGAGAAGGATGCAAAAATGGATTTGATGAATGTGGAAACAAGTGTGTCGCGTCAGGAAATTCTTATAAACTCATGTTACGCGAGGCAGAGCCTCGCAGAAAACATTCCACCGCAGAGCGGTG
>CAYVDX010000311.1:0-5187 GCA_964450485.1 uncultured Calditrichaceae bacterium | reverse complement strand
AGAAGGCATAAAGCGAATGTTATATCCCCCAAAAATCACGTTTCACCCCGGCAAACCGGGGCAAGCTGTCTCACGCCTCACGTTCATACAAATCATACTTCAGGTGAAAATTCCTGAAATCGCCGAAATCGTAAAATGAGCCGATACCGACTTTGCCGTGCCGAAAAGTGTCGTCCACCAGCGAATGAATGGGATTTTTCATGTCATCGATAAACGATTCGATGCGCCCGGTTTCAGCGCAATATGTCACTTTCAGCGCGTGCCATTCAAACGGCGTAAGCCGCGCGGCGTCGCTGTCGGCAACCGTTTTGTTGATATTGACCCGGTCGGCGTTGTTCACCAGCCCGATGATGTTGTGATTGCGATCGCTGATTTGCCCGAAATGGGCGTAATAAAAACGCAGGGAGTCCTGGTAGCCAAAATAGATCAACATGCTGCCCCATTTTTTCTCCCCGGAAACGCTGCGGGCCTCCACGGTCAGTTCAAAGCTCGTGACGGTTATCGACTGCAAAATCGCCGCGCTGGTCGGCCGGCGGACCGGACCGTCTTCGCCGCGCGCGGTCAAACGGAGAATGCAGCGTCCGTCTGCTTCGCCGGTCTCCCAGTGTTCGGGATGGTTCATGCGCCACCCGGACAGCCGTTGATCACAAAAATCATCGCGATAGCTGTTTGCGTATCTCACCGCTGGAAATCCCTGTTTTTGCGAGTATTGCACCGGCCTGGCATAGCTCCGCCACGTCAACCCCAATTCGTTTAAAATTGCCGTCGATGTTTTTCAATTGTTTTTTTCGATTTTGAAACGCTGCGATACGTTTTGAAAAAGTATCGATGAAATTGTAATTCTATCCAAGACACTAAAAAGAGCGCACCGAGAAATCCGTGGCGCTTCCGGGAAGGAGCTTCGGGGATTTGAGATTTATAAATCTTTTGCGAAGTTGTTTTACAAAGCCTCCTCCATAACAAATTGCGGCTTTTCTGTATTACGTAATATGTATGACAAATAAATATCCAAAAGAAATCTTTTTTTGTCAAGTACTAATTTCAATAAAATCGCCCGGTTTTATTGAAAGAGGTATCCTGATTCGCCGTCGTTTATCAACCGCCAAATATTCAGGTTAGGTCGTTTTACCGTAAAAGTGTTATTTTTTTCGTTTCAGTACCGGACACTGTCAGGAAAGGGGGTCAGCGGATTCTCCTTTCACCTGGAAACCAATGATAATTTATGAGATTTATTTCCCGGCCGTTTTTACTCCACGGGACGCCCAATTCGTTTGGGAGAACGCCTTGCGCAAAACAATCCTGAAAGACATCTTCCAACCCCTTCACGCACCGCGCTTCGCCGCCGGATAATTGAACGCGCGTAATCAGGGATCGCGGAAAATCGACGATTTTGGGCGCGGATTCCTGCACGCCGTTCATGCACAGCGTTTGGGCGGCGGCGGCTTCGATCCCGCACGGAATCTTTTTCCCGCTGCCCGCGGCATTGAGCGCATCCAGCACTTTTTGGTGCGGCTTTGTGTAGGTGATTTGCGCTTCCGGCGAGCCGTATTTTTTAATCGCGCCGTCCCGGAAACGCGCGGTAATTTCATCGTATTCGCCGCCGTATTCAATGACGGCTTTTTCAAATTCAAACGAGAAAATCGGGCCGATGTTGGTCTGAACGGCATGAGCGGCATAAAACAATATTTCCACATTCTTGTCGGTGAAACAGCGAAGCGCGGCGGTATCGTAATTTTCAATGTCATTTGCGCGGTAAAGCTCGCCGGTTACCCGGGCGGGGCGGGCGCTGCGGTTGAGCGCGTCGCCGATCACGAAGAACATATTGTGCAAAAAATGAGCGGCGGCGTTGTTCACCGGGCTGTCTAAAATCCAGCGGCCGTTGTCGTCGCGTTGCGCGCCCGCCCAATTGTTGCGCCGGTAATAACTGTCATCGCGCGGCCACAGCGCGAGGCTTTTTAATCGTTTCGGCGCGCCGAACAGTTTTTTTTGAATATCCCGTTTTAATGCCAGAATCGCCGGGGTAAATGACCATTGGTAACCGATGGCCACCCATTTTGCCGCGCTTTCCTCCGCCCGCATCATTTGCTCGGCCTCCTGAATCGTGGCCGCCGCGGGTTTTTCGCAAAAGACGTTGCTGCCGCGGGAAAGCGCCAGACAGGTCTGCGAACAGTGATGATGGATCGGCGAGCAAATGACCGCTACATCGCAGCGATTGCCCGCGGCGTAAAATTCCTCGAGAGATTTGACCAGCGGAATTTTTTCCGCGGCCAGCGCCCCGGTATGCGCGACATTCCTCGGGTTTGGCTCAACCACGCCGGCGAAGACGAGCCTCCCGGCGGCGTGCGCTTCGAGGAGACCGTTCAAATAATGAACGCCGTACCAGCCGACGCCGACCAGCACGACGGAGGCGATGCGATCTGTTCTCTTTTTCATTGCTGCTCCAGCGCGGTTTCAACTTCGACCTGTTCGCCGCCGTCCACTCGTTTGGCGTCCACTTCCCGCGCCAGGTTGCCGGCAGTTCTTCCCTTCACATACATCAAACCGGAGATGATAAAAATGAAGCCAAAAATCGCCAGCACGGCCAGCCGGCCCACTGCATTTTCAGCAAAAAAGATCAGCGGAAAAACCAGCGCGGCAAGCAGCAGTCCGAGACCGCCGACCATTTTCATTTGCGAGTCATCCACTTCCTCGCCCACCTCTTTCGCGACATCCACGGGCGTATGGATAATCCGGAAAAAATCGTCGGTGCGCTTGCGAAAGCGTTCGGATTCGGTGAACCAGAAAACCCGGGCGAGAACTGTCGGCGCCAGCGTTGCAGCGGCGATGATAAAAAGATTCTCATGCCAGAACGGCGCGTGTCCCAACAGTTCCGCGCCGCGAAATTTCATGAGCGCCGATGCCGTAAAACCGGTGATCATCCCCAAAACCGGCGCCCATTTGGGAACCCGGCGCATTAGAAACGTGACCACGAACGGCGCACTCATCGGTACGGCAACCATGGCAAGAATCTCCTGTATCAGACCGAAGATGCCGAAACTACCGCCAAAACGGGCAAACAGCAGCGCCGCGACCACCGCCCAGAAACCCAACGCCAGGTTTACACTTTTCGTCAGCCGCATCAGTTTTTTGCCTTTTAGCGGTTGGATGCCCAGACGTCGAACCAGGGGAATATACAAGTTTTTGACCAATTGGCCCGCTGTGCCGGTCAGGTTGGAATCCATGGAACTCATAGTTGCCGAGAACATCGCCACGATGACCAGACCGAGCAGACCCGGCGGCAAAAGTTTCATGGCAACCACCGCGTAAGCGCCATCCGCGGGATACTTCAGGGGCAACGCCTCGATGGCTTCCGAGAACGCCAGCCGCCCGACCATTGCCGGCAGGCCCCAGATAAAAGCGCCGAACAACATCAACACGCCGGCCAGCAGGGCAGCCTTGCGGGCGTCCCGGCCGGTCTTGATCGAGAGATAGCGATAGCATGTGGTCACATTGACCGAGTTCATCAGGATCAACAACAGCATTGCGCCCACCCAGGGCAGGGTGTAGAACATCGGCTGCACCCTGGCGGCGGAAGAGGTGTAAACGTGGTCTGATGATTTGAGAAGCGCGAAATCTCCGCTCAACCCCTGGGTTTTGATTGCTGTAAATAATTCGCTGAATCCGCCGATGTGATGCACGGCCAAAACAGCCATGACCGTAACAATCGGCAGCAGCAGAAAGGATTGCAGACTGTCGGTAATCTGAACGCTCCACGAGCCGCCGGAAACGGAATAGAACACCAGCACAATGCCAACCCCCAGAATTACCGGCGTCATGGGAAGGTTGAACACGGTTGCCGTGAAGGTGGCCAGCGTCCAGAGAAACACGCCGCTCCACACAAAAGAACCCAGCAACCCGAGGTAAACCACGATTTGTTCAACCGTTCCGCCGAAACGCAGCCGGATGGCGTCCAACGGCGTCACGGCGCGGGTGTTGCGCATCCACGGCGCAAAAATGGCGGCCTGGATAAAAAACATCAACGCGACCAGCCAATAATTCCACATAAAACTCCAGCCCGCCAGGTACGCCTGCGCCGCATAGCCGGTAAAAGTGGCGGAGCTAAAGCTGGCCATGAAAACGCTCAACCCGGTAATCCACCAGGTGCTCTTTCCGCCCATGCGGATGTAGTCGCTGATGTTGCCGCTGATGTTCCGGCAGAGATACCCCACCAGGATCATCAGCAAAATGTAACCCGTGATGGTAAAATAATCAATCGCCGATACGGCGGTTGCTGGTTCCATTTTCGCTCCTCTATCGCTGTTTCATCTGAAAATCGACGACTATTTGCTCCCGGTTCAGCCCCGACGCGGGAACTTCAATAAAATGATGATTCACTTCCACACCGTCCACGAACATTTTTTGAGCGTCGCCACGGGTAATATTAACCACAAAAAGCGTTCCGCGAAACATTCGCCGGTATGACAACTCATTCCACTCCGATGGAATATGCGGATCGATCATCACCCCTGTAAATACGCGCTTGAATCCCAACAGGTGATCGTAACAATTTAAAAAATGCCAGGCAACCGTTCCGGTTCGCCAGGGATCATCGGAAACGTGTTTTATCTGCCGGAGCGCCGTGGGACCGATGTAACCGTTGGCTTGCGCATAAGGCTCGGATTTCTCTTCCGAGGGAAGAATCCGTTGAAAGGTCTCGAATGCCTTGTCGTTTCGTCCCGCCGCATAATCAGCGGCGATTTTAAAGGCGGCCGCGTGGCAGTAAACATTTCCATTGGTAAAGGAACCGGGCGGCACGCAGGTAATTTGCCCGATTTCCGGGTTGAATTTTGTATAGGGCGGCCAGTGGTGCATTGGCCCAACTTGCGTTTCTACCTTCGGCTCAATTTTTTTCATAATACGTTGATATTTTTCGGCGTCAATAATACCGGAAAGAACTGCCCATGACTGCGGATTGATAAAAACCTTTCCCTCTTCCGACGCATTGTCGCCGACTTTGCTGCCCGCATCGGTAATGGCATAAATGAAATGATCCTCATCCCAGCCATATTTCTCGATGTTTTCCTTTAGCGCACGGTAGCGGCTTCGGCACAGCGCCTCCGTCTTTTCATCTCCTTTCCACCCGGCGATGTTGCCGACCAGTTTCAGGGCACGGGCAAGGGCAAAACTCATCCAGACGCCTTCGCCCTT
>CAYVDX010000310.1:0-5197 GCA_964450485.1 uncultured Calditrichaceae bacterium | reverse complement strand
GTTGTAAACAAACGGTTCCAGCGAGCCGCACAAAACCGGCACAATGGTATAATCGTGATTTAATCCTTGCTGCAAAAACGGCAGTTGAAATTCAATGGAATGCTCGGTGCGATGCGCCCATTCGCCGCGGGTAAAATCCTGTCCGGCATTGCGCTGCCACGCGTCGATAAACCGTCGATCCGTTTTTACAACGCCCAGCGGCGTTTCAAAATCCTTGGATGTCGCGGTAAAAAAACCACCGCCGCCATAGTGCGCCACGCCCAAAATGACATAGACATCCGCCGGCAGTGCTTCTTCAATCAGCGGGCGATAGGCATGGGTGTAGCAGGGGCCGCCCACGCGCAAATCGATGTGCGGCGCCATGATGGCCTGAAGCTGCCGGCCATTGGTCACGGCTTTTCCGTTCGTGCCAAAATTCGGCATGCCCGCGCCTTGCGGGTCTTTGTAAAATGCTTCCAACTGCAATTTCAAGGTGTCGGGTTCCGCGGGATAGGCGGCGCCGGCGTGCCAGGCCTTGCGCACCGGCGAATGGTGAAATTCCGATTGCAGCGTTTCAAATTGCGCCTGGAATTGTGGCGTGTTCAAAAAAAAGTGATCATCCAAAACGGTGATAATTTGTGCAATTTGGTCTTCGGTGATTTTGTATTCACTGAATCGCTGTTCAAACGCCTTTTGAATGTCTTGAATCGTGTGTTGCCCGTCAAGCAAAGTCAGGATGTACAGCTCAAAGGGCGTAATGACCAATGGTTTCGCGGCAACCTCCATCGGATCGCGGATATAAAAAAATGTCTGGTTTTTTTCTTCAAATGGAATCGCATCAACATAGCGCATTTGCGGACGAAATCTCGCGTCAGGCATTCGCTGTTCTCCTGTATGATTTGGTATTTTATAACATTGCCCAACTCCTTAGCGGGCTTTTACGATCTCGTTCCACGCTCCGCGTGGAATGCAATGCTGTGACGCTCTGCGTCACACATCGAATAAAACTGACAGATTGTTTTTTTGAATATTCCGGACGCGGAGCGTCCGGGTATGGCATTCCACGCGAATGTAGCGACGCGATGCATCGCGTCTCTACCCCCCCAAAACAGCGATTTCATCCAGCAACTGATCCATCCGCCGGGTGGCTGCTTCGATGGGTTCCGGCGAAGTCATGTCCACGCCGGCGTCTTTCAACAGGTTGATGGAATAATCGGAATTGCCGCGCGATAAAAAACGCAGGTACGCATCGCGAGCGTCCGTGTCGCCGGCCAGAATTCGCTGTGACAGCGCAATCGCCGCCGACATCCCCGTGGCGTATTGATAGACGTAAAAATTGTAGTAAAAATGGGGAATCCGGCACCAGTTGATCTCAAATTCTTTATCCATCACAAAAGCAGAACCTTTATAGCGCGTGTAAAGTTCCCGCATCAGCGCGTTGAGCAAATCCGCGGTAAGCGCTTCGCCGGCTTCCTGTTTCTCGTGAATGGTTTTTTCAAATTCGGCAAACAAGGCCTGGTTATACACCGTGCCGCGAATCTGATCGACGTATTTGTTCAGCAAATAGAGCTTTTTCCGGGGATCGCCGGTGTTTTTCAGCAGGTAATCCATCAGCAATGCTTCATTCAGCGTGGAGGCGACTTCCGCCACGAAAATGGTGTAATCGCTGTAATGAAACGGCTGATGTTTGTGGGTGTAAAACGAATGCAGCGCGTGCCCCAACTCGTGCGCGATGGTGAACATGTTGTCCAGCGTTTTGTTGTAATTCAGCAAAATGTAGGGATGCGCGCCGTAGGTTGACCAGGAATACGCGCCCGATCGCTTGCCCTGGTTTTCGTACACATCGATCCAGCCGTCGCGAAATCCTTTGTCGAGATTGGCGAGATAATCGTCGCCCAGCGGTTTCAGACCTTCCCGAATGGTGTCGAGTGCATCAGCGTAGTCGATTTCCATTTTCATCTCGCTGGCCAGCGGCACGTAAAGATCCCAGGCGTGAACATTGTCGAGCCGAAGCATTTCCCGGCGCAGCTTTGTGTAATGATGCATTGGCGCAAGGTTGTTGTTGATGGTATCGACCACATTTTCATACACGCCGCCGGGGATGTTGTACTGATCGAGCGCCGCCTCCAGCGCGCTGTTGTATTTTCGGGCGCGGGCATAAAAAACATTCCGCTTCACGGCCGCCGCGAGCGTTGCCGACAGTGTGTTCGTCCAGTTCGCATAAGTGCCGTACATCGCATCGAAAGCGTCTTTGCGAACCCGCCGGTCGCTGGATTCCATGAGCAAATTATAGCGCCCCTTGGTCACTTCAATCTCGCGGCCGGCTTCATCCGTGATGTCGGGAAATTTGATGTCGGCATTGTTGAACATGGAAAAAATGGTGTACGGCCCCTGGGAAAGTTCACCGGTCATCGCCAGCAAATGCTCCTGTTCCGGCGGCAGGGTGTGCGCTTTTCCGCGCAGAATATCGTCGAAATAATGCCGGTAATTTTGCAGCGCCGGGTTCTTTGCGATAAAATCGCGCAGCGTTTTTTCCGCGATGCTCAAAATCTCCGGTTGAATGAACGCCGCCGCCTGGCTGAATTGAACCGCCAATGAATTTGCCCGGTCGCGATACGCCTGGTAAATGGATACGCGGGTATCCTGATCGCTTTTCAGACCGGCGTACAGGTAGAGTTTGTGCAACAATTCTTCGATTTCGTCCCGGAGTTGCAGGCCGTTCAGCAGCGATTCCGCGGACTCGCCCAGTTTTCCGGAAAACGTTTTCAGCCCCGGCAGCAGGCGTTCCACTTTTTTGAACGCCGCGGACCACTCGTCGTCATCTTTAAAAATGTCCGTCAATCGCCATTGGTATTTCGGATCGATTTCCGAGCGTTTCGCCAGTTTTCCTTCTCCGGTATTTGAACCGTTCGTTTCCCAAAATGGGTGGGTGTATTTCATTAAATAACTCCGTTATTGGCATTTTTAGACGAATCGTTTTTAGACGAATCGCAATTCGTCTCTACATTGGTTTTTGTTCGGGCGAACATGTAATTCACCTCTACGCTTTTAGACGAATCGCAATTCGTCGCTACATCTATTGGCGTTTTTAGACGAATCGCAATTCGTCGCTACATCGGTTTTTGTTCGGGCGAACATGTAATTCGTCCCGACGCCCTTCGTTTTTCTACGCTCCACGCCCCACGCTCCACGCCCTTCATTATTCCACGCTCTCCAACTCTTCTTCCAGCAATTGCTTTTCGTAAATCCAGGCGTATTGCCCGCCGAGGGTGATGAGTTCGCTGTGCGTACCCTGCTCAACGATCTGCCCGTCATCCAGCACCACGATAAAATCGCAGTTTTGCAGCGTGGAAACCCGGTGCGAAACCAGAATGACGGTGCGGTCGGGAAAAAAATCCTGCAAATTTTTTAAAATGCGATCTTCGGTTTGGGTGTCCAGCGCGGAGAAAGCGTCGTCCAAAATGAGAATCCGCGGCTTGCGCAAAATCGCCCGGGCGATGGCCACTCGCTGCTTCTGTCCGCCGCTGAGATTGAGCCCCTTTTCGCCCAGCATTGCATCGTAGCCATCGGAGAACGCCACGATTTGATCGTGAATATCCGCCGTTTTCGCGGCCCGCTCGATATCTTCCCGCGCGGCGTCTTTTTGCCCGTACGCGATATTCTGCCGGATCGACGCGGAAAACAAAAAGCTCTCCTGCGGCACGTAGCCGATGTATTTTCGCAAATCTTTCAGCGCGTAGTCGTTGACGTCGCGCCCGTCGATGCGCAGCACGCCGTCCGGCAATTTGTAAAGATGCGGAATCAGCTTGACCAACGTGCTTTTGCCCGAACCGGTGGCGCCGATCACGCCGACAGTGCTTTGAGCGGGGATGTTTAGGGAAATATTTTTCAGCACCGGTTGTGCATCTTCGTAGCCAAACGTTAGATCGGTAAAAGAAATTTCGCCGCGCAAATTGTTCGGTCGGATGGCGTTTGCACGGTCTTTGATATCGGATTCCGCGCTGAAAATTTTTTGCATGCGACTCATCGAAGCGGCGCCCTGCTGCATCACCCCGATGACCCAGCCCAGGGCAATAAACGGCCAAATCAGAATATTCGCATAAAGCATGAACGCTGTAAATTTGCCCAGGGAAATCACATCTTTGATCACCAGCCGGCCGCCGAACAGGATGATCACCGCAATGGCAATACCCACCGTCAGGGTCAGCGAGGGGCGAAAAGCGGCCTGCACTTTGACGAGATCGATGCTGCGGTGCATGTATTCCTCGTTTTCCCGGCGAAATTTCTCGATTTCGTGATTTTCCCGCACAAACCAGCGGATGATGGTGTTTCCGGAAAGATTTTCCTGCGCCACGGTGCTCAACCAACCTAACTGCGCCTGCACTTTTTCAAAGCGTTTGTAAATGGCCTTTCCAAAACGATTGACTAAAATCGCCACAATCGGAAAGGGCGTCAGGGCAAACAGGGTCAGTTTGGGGCTGATAAACAGCATCATCGGGATGACAAACAAAAACGCGGCAATGGTGTTGGTGGAATAAGCGATGCCCGGTCCCACCACCATGCGCACCGCCGAAAGGTCGTTGGTGGCGCGGGACATAATATCGCCGACGGTCATGTTATTGTAATACGAGGGCGGCAGTTCCAACAGCTTGGCGAAAAAATCGTTGCGCAAATCGTTTTCAATTTCCCGCGACGCCACGATCATGCTTTTGCGCATCAGGAACATAAAAAGCCCTTCCAGCGCGGCGAACAGCACAATCAGCCCGGCAAACCCGGCCAATTGGCTCAACACAAAGGTTTCCCGAAGATAGTCGATGGCGTACTGCACCACTTTGGGGTTGGCAATGCGAAAGATGTTGGTAAAAATCAGGAATAGCACGCCGGCAATGTATTTCCATTTATAGCGCGCCAGGTAGGGCTTGAGATATTTCAGGGTTTCGAGCATCTGCACATTCCGGGATTTTGAAACGTTAAAGATAAAAGAAACACTTCCCGGATGCCAATTATTTTTGAATAAAACACAGCGTTATTAACGTAAAAAAATCTACAAAATAATTGCAGAAGTGCAAAAATCCCCCTAATTTATTGGTAACAGATGTTATGCCAAAAATATAAACTCGTAGCGTTCGAAAGATGGGATTACGAAAGAAACTATAAGATCCGATTCGCAGAATAAAATTTTCGGAACAATAACCGTTGCAACTTGAGAAGTAAATGT
>CAYVDX010000309.1:0-5200 GCA_964450485.1 uncultured Calditrichaceae bacterium | reverse complement strand
ATATTTTTGAATATCTAAATTGGTTTAGCCTGTTAAGGTTAGGCAAAATTTGATTTGAGCTTATAGAATGGTAGGAGATAAAACAATGAAATTTGGGATAATGCTAATTTTGTTCGCTTTTTTCGCGACGCTTTTTAGCGGCTGGCGTTATTTTGCCATTGCCAAAAGTCAGCGGAAAAAAGTTAAAAAGAACGGTAAACCCGTCAATTTCAAGCCGGCCAGACAGGGTTTTTACGCGATGACGATTTTTATTTCCCTGGCGTCTGTGTATTTGCTCTACCTGATTTTAAACCACCAATTTCAGGTGTCATATATTTATCGATATTCCTCAAAAGCGTTGCCATTAGGGTATCTGGTTTCCACATTCTGGGCGGGTCAGGAAGGCTCATTTCTGCTTTGGGCATTTCTGACGGCGATAATGGGTGTGGTTTTAATCAGAACCGCCGGGCAATTTGAAGCCTGGGCCATGTTGGTGATCAACGTGGTGCAGGGATTTTTTTTGGCAATATTGTTGAAAGCCAGCCCGTTTGAATTACTGCCGCAAGTCCCGCTGGATGGCGCGGGGTTAAATCCCTTGCTGCAAAACCCCTGGATGGTGATCCATCCGCCCATTCTGTTTGTCGGGTATGCCGCCATTGCCTTTCCTTTTGCTCTGGCAATTGCCGCGTTAGCCCGAAACGAGTATCGGGAGTTTGTCACCCGTGCATTGCCGTGGGCGTTGTTTTCCTCGTTGATGCTTGGGGCGGGAATCATCATCGGCGGCTATTGGGCATACAAAGTGTTGGGCTGGGGTGGTTACTGGGGCTGGGATCCGGTGGAAAATTCCTCGCTGATCCCCTGGCTGACCACGCTTGCGCTCATTCACGGGCTGCTGGTGCAGCGCAAAACCGGAGCAATGCCAAAAACCAACCTGCTGTTGGCGATTTTTTCATTTGCCCTGGTGCTCTACGCCACTTTTCTCACGCGCAGCGGCGTTTTGGCGGATTTTTCAGTGCATTCCTTTCAGGACTTGGGTATCAATCTCTACCTGATCGTATTTATTGCATCAACGCTGGACGTCGGGTTATGGATATTTGCCAAACGTTATCGAGCGATTCCCGCCGCTGAATTGAATATCACCACCTTGAATCGTGAAACGATTCTACTGGCAAGTATGATCGTGTTCAGCATCTCTGCTTTTCTGACCTTCATTGGCACTTCTTCGCCAATTTTCACAGGGTTGGTGGGCAAGCCTGGGCAAGTTGATATATCCTATTATAATATCGTGCATTTGCCCATCGGCATTGCCATTGCGCTGTTTTTAGGGTTCGCCCCCTTTTTACGGTGGAGCTTGACCGAAAATTTGTTAAAAACATTGCTGCCGTCAATTGTTTTGGCCCTGGGATCAGGCGCAATTGCGTTTTGGGCCGGGATGAGCAATGGAATGATGCTTGCGTTCACGACAACCGCTGCTTTTGCTTTCTGGAGCAATCTTTTTATCACGATCAAGTTATTGCGCATTAATTGGAAATTTATCAGCGCCCCGCTAAGCCATGTGGGGGTCGGGCTGCTGCTCATCGGCATTGTGGTTTCCGCGGCGTTCGAAGCGACAGAGCAAACCATTTTGGAACAAGGTGTTCCCCAAAATGTGCTGGGTCATCAGTTGGTATTTGAGAAAGTCGTTCCGGTTGCCAACGGCAAAAATATTGTTCACATCAACGTGACTTCAAAAAATGACAGTTATAAAGCCAAACCGCGCTTTTACTACAGCGAATATAACAAGGGGGCAATGCGGGAGCCGGATGTTCGTGTCGGTTTATTCGCGGATTTTTACATCTCTCCATTGGAAATCAGAAAATCAGAATCTGCCGCTGATAATGCGACAAAATTGCGGATTCGCAAGGGCGAAACAAAAACGTTTCGCGATATGCAAGTCGCGTTCAACGCCTTTGATATGGGTGAACATGCTGACACAAAAAGTATGCGGGTCGGCGCAAAGTTAATCATTACGGCCGGGAACAAAACCTATTCAATCGCACCGGCGATTGTATTTGAAAAAGATAGAAAGCGCGCGGAAAATGGAACTTTTGCGTTAAGCCTTGCCGGAGAAACGCGTAACGTCACTGTTATTCTCAACGGGTTGGATGCCGGGCAAAGAATGATTGAACTGGCCTTTGAAGGCTTGCCGAATTCGTCTTCTTCGGTTGCGAGCGCAAAAGAGACGCTGATTGTGGAAGTGAGTCATAAACCATTTATGAGCATTTTGTGGATCGGCACGATTCTCATCATCATCGGCGCAATAATCGCATTGATCAACCGGCGGCAAACGTCTGTCGAAGCCGCAAAAAAACCGGGTAATGTTGCAAAATCCCATAAAAATTGTCCAAAATGCCACACTCAGAATAAGGCTTCTGCAAAATATTGTTACAATTGCGGCAGTAAGCTTTCGGGAAAAACGAAAGTTACCGAGATGGTGAAAACTTAAAATAATAAGGGAAGAGATTCTGTTTTACGTAGAATATTTGAAAGCAAAAATTACGTAAAATGAAATCTACTCCCAAAACAAATCCGTCAGCGGCGGTGTGTGATTTTCTTGAAATATCTCAAAGCGCGATAAATGCGTTTTCATCTTTTTCACGCCGGATTTTTCGATGGTTTCCTGAAAGGTTTCGTAGCAATCGAGCGCGGTAAGGTTTTTGGCAATATCTTCATCGCTAACGGTAATCACGCAGTCGATTTCCTCAGGCTTCGAGCCGCTCAAGCGAAAATGCGGGCTGTTTTTGGCGTCTTCCTCGCGAAGCGTCACCATGGCGAAGCGTTTCAGATAATCCACCTGCTCGCGCATTTCAACAAAAACGCGTTTGACCACCGCGTGTGATACCATATGGTCGTGGAAACCGCTGATGCCGTGCACCGCGTAAGTGACGATTACTTGCGGCTGAATTCGCTCAATTTCCGCGCGAATGACCTTCTCGATGTCTCGCGGATCCATTTCTTTGAGTCCGCTGTCGGGCAAATCGAGAATCGTCATGCCGGTTAAACCGAGGGTTTTTTCCACGCACAGCATCTCTTGGTAACGCACTTCGCCCATTTCTTCGATGGAGTAATCATATTTAAAGCGCTGCCGGGTTGCCCCGCCTTTGGTCAGTGTCAGCAGGTAAACCTCGTGTCCTTCGCGCAACTGTTTTGCCATCACATGCGCCGGGCCGAATGATTCATCATCAGGGTGGGGATAGATATAGAGAATTTTCATTGAATTGTCTCATGGTTAATTCTGTAATTGCCTGTGAACTGCTGGCGTATTAATATACCTTTTTCAGTATTGTTTCTACAAGCAAAATTTAATGCGAATCAGTTCTAAATCGGCAGAATGCGATTCGGAGTAAATAGATTTCATATCGGACGCGTCTAATAAATGTTAAACAAAATTCAGACAAGACGGCCTTGTCTGCACCGGAACGAACGTATGAAACGCCAAATTCAGCGATGGGTAGAAAAAGCACAGTCCGGCGACGGGCGGGCATTTGGTAAACTGGTAGCGCAATACCAGGACAAAGTGCTCTATCTGGCGTTTGACATGCTGGGAAACTGGGATGACGCTAAAGATACAGCGCAGGATGCTTTTTTGAAGGCATATCAAAAATTGCCGGAATTTTTGGGAAAATCGCACTTTTCAACCTGGCTGTATCGCATTACGGTGAACTTGTGCATGGATGTGCACCGTCGCCGAAAGCGCGTCCCCACGGATTTGCTTGAGGAATCCACGATTGATTATGCAACGCATCATCCCATGTTCAACGCGACAACCGTTTCCCCGGCAAACAACATCGAAACCGCTGAAACCCGGCAGGAGATCGAGCGCGCCCTGAATTTGCTGTCGATCAATCAACGAACCGCGATTGTGCTGCGCTATTTCCAGGAATTATCGACCCGGGAGATTGCTGAAATTATGGGTTGCAACGAAAACACGGTACGCATCCATTTTTTTCGCGCCATGGAAAAATTAAAAACGGCGATGAATAAAAAGCAAAAAGTTGTGAGGAAAAACGATGAACTCGGATGAAATTCTGAAAAAATTTCTTCGCTATCAGAATGGCGGCATGTCGCCGTCGGAAAGAACCGTCTTTGAAGCGGAATTGAGGGATTGGGAAGCGGGCGGCGATGATGAAACGGTTCACGAGATTGAAACAATGCTGCAAAACCGAGTACGCCCAACTGCGCCGCCGGAAGTGCTGCGACAATATCATCGGGAATTATCGTCACGATTTACGCCGTCCCAACATCGTTTTTCATGGCGTGATTTATGGCTATCCGTCGAAGATTTTTTTGCGAAAAATTACTATCCCTGGGTTCGTTTTGCCCGTATTGCCGCGTTGTTGGTGATCGGGATTTTGATCGGCAGGACATTCATTTTTGCGCCGAAGCACCGTTCCGTTCCGGCGCCTCGGCATGTGTTTAAAAGCGCGCCGGGCGTCTTTTTTCACGATGTCACCGCGGCGGAACGGCAGCAGGCAAATGAGTTCATCGTCGATTCCGAAATGTTTTTATTGCAGCTTTCCAATTGGAATGACGAAAACATGCCGGAAGTGGACGAGTTCGCCGCCAACCAGGAAATGGCCCGCAAAATGTTGCATAAAACATTATTAATGAAAGAAAAGGCAGTCCGCACCGATGATTTGCAATTGCTGCATTTTATCAGCCGTTTGGAAGTGCTGCTTTATGAAATTGCCAACCTGGAAACTGACGAATTATTCGCTTCCATATCGTTTTTACAGGAAATGATTGACGAAACCGGTTTATTAAAAGAGGCGCGCCAATTACATGAGCTTTTGCTCAAAACAAATGTAAATCCGGTTGCTTTGTAAAGTAAAAAGGGGTGTAGATTCGGTTTTACGTAATTACTACCTCCAAATATGTCACCCCCCGGCGTTCCGGGGCAGGCTCCGGAACGCCGGGG
The DNA here is from genome assembly GCA_964450485.1 of uncultured Calditrichaceae bacterium. Lineage (GTDB taxonomy): Bacteria > Calditrichota > Calditrichia > RBG-13-44-9 > J075 > JACKAQ01. The sequence goes on along the minus strand of CAYVDX010000309.1, from coordinate 264 downwards.
GGTGAAATATTACCGTCATAAACTACGTAAAATGAAATCTGCACCCGTAAAAAGTGAAAAACAAAGCGGTGAATCCCGGGATGCGGGTTGTTGCAGATTCGTCTTTTCGCCGCGGATTCACGCGGATTAATTCAAATAAATGAAAATAATTTATAAAAAATGACTTAAAATCGATGAATATCCGCGAAAATCAGCGGTAAAAATAGAATCTGTAACAACCTCAACACAGGGGTGAGAAGATATTAAAATTGAAAAACAGTGCGA
>CAYVDX010000308.1:0-5207 GCA_964450485.1 uncultured Calditrichaceae bacterium | reverse complement strand
TGTTTAAGTGCGTTAGTGTTTAAGTGCGTTAGTGTTTAAGTGCGTTAGTGTTTAATGCTATGGTATTTTAGTTTTAACGTGTCTTCGCGTTATGACGCTTTTTCCTTCGCATGTTTTTTGCGCGTTTTCCCGCTCAATTTATTGTCGTCAAATAAACAAAATGTAGAAACCGGTGGAGCGGATTGCAAACGGAGAGTGAAATTATAATAACTCAATTGTGACTTTTGTGATTGAATATTACGCTTGTTGCGGTGAAATTATTGCGATACTCGGAATTAACGCTTATATTTGTTCAACAGTAAAAATGAAAACAACCAAAACGAATGATTTATCCATGCGCGTCAATAAAATTTCATTTAAAGGCTTTCGCGGCATCAAAGATCAGGAATTTGAGCTTTCACCGAATCAGACTACTGTTTTAATTGGTGAAAATGGTTCAGGAAAATCTTCTGTTTTGGAATGCCTGACGATTCTTCTCTCGCAATTTTTTGCGATACTAACAAATTCAAAACGCGGTCAAAAACTTTCATTTATCGATACAGACATCACTGAAGGAGCGAAAGAGACTGAAGTAACAATTGAAGTGGATGTTGTAAGACGAAATATTTTCTGGGGAATAAAAAGAGATCGTTTTAAGCATAAATCCGCTTTGTTAAACAAGAAAAATATTGAACATTTTGCGAAGAATTATATAGACGCCATAAGAGAATCACCTGGAGTAAAAGGAATTCATTTACCAACAACAAGTGATTTGCTTAAAAATTTACCTGTTGCGATTTTTTATCCAACAAATAGACAGTTGAATAAGGTTTCATTTAAGTTTGATACAGATACAATTTATTTTATTCCTCAATTTATTGCGTTAGAAAATGCTTTTGATCATTCATTAGATTTTAATCAATTTTTTAATTGGTTCAGAGAACGCCAGGAAGATGAAAATGAAAAACGATTAAATGAGGATGAGACTTATAGAGATTCAAAACTTTCAGCCGTCAGAGTTGCGATAGAAAGTTTTGTACCCGATTTTGCAAATCTGCGTATTAAACGGATAAATGGTTCTGTTCACATGGTTGTAAGCAAACAGAATACCGAGTTGTTAGTCGATCAATTATCCCATGGAGAAAAAAACTTAATTGCCATGGTGGGTGATATTGCACTCAGGTTAGCTTTTGCAAATCCGGAACTTGACAATCCTTTAGCAGGCAAGGGCGTTGTTCTAATCGATGAAATCGAATTGCATCTCCATCCCAAATGGCAGCGGCAAATGATTCCACGGTTGGAAAAAACCTTTCCCAATTGCCAGTTTATCATTGCCACGCATTCGCCGCAAGTGGTTAGCCATGCCAGGCGCGGCAGCGTTTTTTTAATCGAAAACGGTGAGATTTATCCCATCGAAAATTCCTACGGCAGGGATAGCAATTGGATTTTGGAAACGATCATGGATGCGCCGGAAAGACCGGAGAATATCCAAAAACAATTGCGCCGGTACTTTATGTTGATCGATGAGAACAAACTCACTGAAGCGGGGAATTTGCGGACACAAATTGAGAACCTGATCGGCACGGATGAACCGGAGTTGACCAAAGCTGATATTTTAATCCACCGCAAAAAGCTGCTGGCAAATGAAAAGAATCATAAAAAGTGATGAACCGCGGTTTTTCATTGACTGGAAAACTGAAAATTCACCGCGTACCTGGGAGGATTTGCAAAATCCGGAGAAAAACCGGCTCAGAAAAATTTTAGTTGAAGACCAGGGATTTATCTGTTGCTATTGCAACCGGGAAATCGTGAATGATCATACAACGTCGATAGAGCATCTGCTTCCTCAAGATCGAGACAAATTTCCCGAGAAACGATTTGAATTTACGAACTTGCTGGCCGCCTGCGATGGCGGAACACGCGACCAACCGCGGCGAATGACGCATTGCGACGCCAGAAAAGGCAATAAATCTCTCCCGATAACGCCGCTCGATGATGATTGCGAATCACGCTTCCGTTTTATCGCCAACGGTGAAATAATTGCTGACGGGAATGATTCGAATGCGCTCCAAACGATAGAAATATTGGGATTAAACATCCCAAAACTCAGATCAAATCGCCGTAAGGCAATTGAGCCTTACCTTGACCTTCTTGACAGTGAAATCGAAACGGCCGATGAGATATATCGCGAAATTGAATTTCTGAATCAAAAAGTTGATGGCAAATATGCGCCTTTTTGCACGGCGATCATCAATATTTTGGAAAACCTTTTATCGTAGTGTAAGAGTAATCAATTGGAGGTAAGATGAAAAAGAAAAAGCCCAAAAAACGCAGGAGAAAATCTGTAAAAAGAACTTTTTCGACGAGAGTTGTGCAAGCCGATCCCAATCAGCCCCGCTGCGGGCTGTGCGGTAAAACCAAGAATCTCACCAAAACAGAATGCTGCGACAACTGGATTTGCGACGACGAACATACTTATAAACTATTTTCTTTTGCCCGCAATAGCTGCTATCGCAATCACGACCGTTATACCTTGTGCAGTTATCATCACAATGAAGGGCATGACAGCCATTGGAAAACCTGCCGGAAATGCCGCGACGACTTTGAAACGGAAATATATGTATATAACGGCACGAATGAATACAATTTTGAAGTGCTGGAAAACCCGCCGAAATACAAGCCGACGCGGTGCTCCAAGTGTAATAAAATCATAAAATTGGCTGAAAAGGCGGATATTCGTATGGCCCCGAGGGCTATGTTTGCATGAAATGCTCGAATATCGATTTTTCGAAATTGCCGTTTTAATTTTTACCCGTCATTTCCATCAAAACCTGTTCCGACAATAAATAGCGCCTACGCTTGCCAACCACAACAGACGGATTAATTCATCACTAATTTCAGGAGAAAATTATGAAAATTAACCGTTTTTATATCGCCGTGATGACGTTTGTCATCATCATGTTTGGCAGCGAAAGTGTCCTGCTTCCCTGCGGCCCCACTCGTCAAAGGAGCCGTGGTATGAGTAATTTTATTTACGCCATTTTAGCATGGGTTGTTTTGATTTGCAGCACGATAAACGCCCAACCGGTTATGCAGCAGTGGGTGGCGCGTTACAATAATAGTACCGTTAATGATAACGATCAGGCCAATGCGCTCGCCGTTGACAGCCACGGCAATGTGTACGTGACCGGTCAAAGCGTTGCCGCCGGTGACAATTCCGATTATCTCACCATCAAGTACAATCCCGACGGCACGGTCGCCTGGTTATCGCGGCTTGATATTTCCGGCAATGATTTTGCCAAAGACATTGTGGTGGACAACGCCGGGAGCGTTTATGTGACCGGACAGGCCGGCGGGATTTTTACCACGGTGAAATACAATAGCGCCACCGGCGACACGCTGTGGAAGCGAACGTTCCAAAGCGGGTTTAACACGACCGACGAAGCCCGAAAGATTGCTGTCGATAGTGATGGCAACATTTATGTCACCGGTCAAATCAACATCACCGCGAATCCGGCGACCCCGGATTTTGCCACGATTAAATATAACAGCAATGGCGATTCGCTTTGGGTTAGGATTTTTGACGGAGGAGATGGCGCCGATGTTCCCGAGGATCTTTTTGTGGATGACTTCGGCAATGTGTATGTCGCCGGGCGCAGTTTTAGTTCCGTCACAGCTTCGGATTTTATGACCGTAAAATACAATACCGCCGGTGTGGAAAAGTGGTCTCGCCGTCAAAGCGCGCCAGGCAATAATCAAGCGCTGGCAGTCACCGTGGATGACTTCGGCAACGTCTATGCAACCGGCTTTGGCCCCGGAATAGGGGCGGACATAACAACGGTGAAGTACGATTCGTCAGGCGTGGAACAATGGGTGGAATTGTTCGACGGCGGCATTGTGCAAGATCAGGCGGTTGACATTGCCACTGACGGCAGTAATGTTTATGTGTTCGGCCTCAGCGGCAGCAGTTATACAACGATAAAATATGCTGCGAACGGGGATACTTCCTGGGTAAGGATGTTTTCCGCTTCCGGCGGCGGCTTGAATCCCGAAGCACACGCACTCGCGCTTGACCGGTTTAACAATGTTTATGTGACCGGCAGACGCGGCGTTTCCACAGGGGATACGGATTATCTCACTATTAAATATAGCGAAAATGGCGCCTTGCAGTGGTCCCGGGAATACGATGGCCCCGGGATCGGTACTGATGCAGCGCGGGACATTGCCGTTGACCCAAACGGCAATGTTTACATCACCGGTGAAAGCGCCGGAGATATGACCCTGGCGGATTACGCCACCATCAAATACGGTCAGCCCGGCGGCGGCAGCCCCATCGAATGCTGGCTGGTCGATACCTTTGACGGTCTCATTCCAGGAGCGCTGCACGGGCAAAATGGCTGGTTGACCGTGCCCGGGCGATCATCCGCGACGGTGGCAAGCAACCCCTTTGGCGCCGGAAATGTGCTGAAAATGGACGCCGGGCCCCTGGAAACCGTGATCATGGGAAAAAATGTGAACAACCAGACCGGCGGCATTCAAAGCATAAAATTAGACGTGCTGGTTGATGGCAATCCCGATCCGGCGCAGCCCACGCTGGCGAAAATCGAAATTCGAACCAACGGAAATCCAAATTGGGACAAAAAATTCCAGCTTTATTTTGGGGCGCATTTTCGTCTGAATTTCGGCCCAACCCTTCCGGATGCGATTGAATTTCTCCCGGCAAGTGAACTGGTTTTGGGGCAATGGTACCAAGTGGAAGCCCGGCTCGATTTGAGCGCCAACACCGTGGATGTTTTACTGGATGGCGTGCCAAAATTAAACAACATTGCCGTTGGCCCGGGCGCGATGACCGATGTCGGCATATCTGCCTGGGATCGTCCCGGGATCGTTTATTTCGATAATTTGACCTTCTGCCGCACCACGCCCCTGCCCGCCGGCGATCCTTGCGCCGTTGTCAGTTATTTTGATCTTGACAATGAAAGCTGGCGGGTTGTGGGAGATGTTTCCGGCGACACCACCGCTGACTTTGTTGCTTCAGGCGGCAATCCCGGCGGCTATATTCAAGCGATTGACCAGGCCGTTGGCGGCGTAATGTATTGGGAAGCCCCGGCAAAATTCCTGGGCGACGCTTCCTGCGCCTACGGGAAAGCGTTGAATTTTGATCTCAGACAATCGAGTTTAATCAACCAGTTTAATTGGGAAGATATCGTGCTGGAAGGGGCCGGCTT
>CAYVDX010000307.1:0-5208 GCA_964450485.1 uncultured Calditrichaceae bacterium | reverse complement strand
CGGCGGGCGGTTCGGCCAAGCAGGGGCGCGACCGGCGGTTTCAAGCCATTTTGCCGCTAAAAGGAAAAATATTAAACGTAGAAAAAGCGCGGCTGCACAAGATTCTGTCAAATGATGAAATCAAAACAATTATTACCGCGTTGGGAACCGGCGTGGGCGAAGGCGATTTTGATATCGAAAAACTTCGTTATGCAAAAATTATTATTATGACAGACGCCGACGTGGACGGCTCGCATATCCGCACGCTGCTGTTGACGTTTTTCTTCCGTTACATGAAGGAATTGGTTGACCTGGGAAATATTTACATCGCCCAGCCGCCGCTTTACAAAATCAAAATCGGCCGCCAGGAAGCTTATGCGTATGATGACGATGAGAAAGATGATATTATCAAACGGTTTGGCAAAAATGGCAGCGCCAATGCCAAAGTCAATATTCAGCGCTACAAAGGTCTTGGTGAAATGAATCCCGAACAACTATGGGAAACGACCATGAATCCCGAAAAACGCACCCTGCTGCAAGTGACCCTGGATAGCGTGGCGGAAGCGGATCACACCTTTAGCACCTTGATGGGCGACCAGGTGGAACCGCGCCGGCAGTTTATTGAGAAAAACGCCAAGTATGTGCGCAATTTGGATGTTTGATGCCGTCCCGCGAACGGCATCCCAGCGCAGGAGTGCGGACTTTAGTCCGCCAATTTGTACTCCGGCAAAATATGATTTCCTGACAGTACGCCTTGAAAAATAAAAAACAGAATTTTTGATACAAACAAAGAAACAGGAAAATTAGCCAATGGAACTACAACGACAGCGCATTATCCCCAAGGATATTGAAGAGGAAATGCGCAATTCATATCTCGATTACTCAATGTCTGTGATTGTGGCGCGCGCACTGCCGGACGTGCGCGACGGCTTGAAACCGGTGCATCGCCGGGTGCTTTACGCGATGTCGGATTTGGGATTAACTTACAATCGAGCTTATAAAAAAAGCGCCCGCGTGGTCGGGGAAGTGTTGGGAAAATATCACCCGCACGGAGACACCGCGGTTTATGACACGATGGTGCGAATGGTGCAGGATTTTTCGCTGCGCTATCCGCTGATTGACGGGCAGGGCAACTTCGGCTCGATTGACGGCGATTCCGCGGCGGCAATGCGTTACACCGAGGTGCGCATGGCGCGCATTTCCGGCGAAATTCTTCGTGATTTGGATAAAGACACCGTCAATTTCCGGGCAAATTTTGACGAAACATTGGAAGAGCCGGAAATCCTGCCGGCGGTATTGCCCAACCTGCTCTGCAACGGCGCTTCCGGGATTGCCGTGGGGATGGCGACAAATATCCCACCGCATAACCTGGGCGAAGTTGTGGACGCATTGATTGCCCAAATCAGACGCCCGGATATCAAGCCGGAAACATTGATGGAGCACATTAAAGGGCCGGATTTCCCCACGGCCGGCATCATTTTCGGCAGCCAGGGCATCAAAGACGCTTATACGACCGGGCGCGGAAAAGTGATCGTTCGGGCCCGGGCCAGCATTGAACACACTCGTAATAATAAAAATCGCATTATCGTCAGCGAACTGCCTTACCAGGTAAATAAATCTTCGCTCATCACCAAAATTGCCGGCCTGGTTCGCGAGAAGAAACTGGAAGGCATTTCAGATATCAACGATGAATCCGATCGCGACGGCATGCGCATGGTGGTTGATTTGAAACGCGACGCCGTGCCCGAGGTGGTGCTCAACCAGCTTTACAAATATACCCAAATGCAGACGACCTTCGGCATTATCAACCTGGCGCTGGTTGACGGCCAACCCAAAATAATGCCGCTGAAAGAGATGCTGCAACATTTTATCGATCATCGCATGGTGGTTATTCAGCGGCGCACCCGCTTTTTGCTGAAAAAAGCCGAACATCGCGCCCATATTTTAGAAGGGTTGAAAATTGCGCTGGACAATATCGACGCAATCATCGCACTGATTAAAAAATCGCGCAACCCGGAAACCGCGAAAAGCAATTTGATGAAAAATTTCAAATTATCCGCAATCCAGGCGCAGGCGATTTTGGACATGCGATTGCAGCGATTGACGGGTTTGGAACGCAAGAAGATTGAAGATGAATATAAAGAATTGATCAAAACAATTCAGCGTTTGAAAGCAATCCTGGCCAGCGAGCAGCTTCAAAAGCAGTTGATTAAAGAAGAACTCATCGAACTGAAAAAAACGTATGGCGACGAGCGTCGCACGGAGATTGTCAAGAATTACGCCGAGTTTTCCATCGAGGATATGATTGCTGAAGAAGATATGGTCATCACCATCACGCGGGACGGTTATATCAAACGATTCCCGGTGAGCGGTTATCGTCGGCAACATCGCAACACCCGGGGCAGCACCGGCGCAAAAACCAGCGAAACGGATTTTGTGGAACACCTGTTTATCGCATCGACGCATAATTACATGCTCTTTTTCACGGATCGCGGAAAAGTGTACTGGCTGAAAGTGCACGAAATTCCCCAGGTCGGCAAAGCAGGCAAAGGTCGCGCCATCGTCAATATGATACAGAAAGATAAGACCGAAAATGTGGTGGCGTATTTAAATGTCAAGGATTTTTCAGATCAATTTTACCTGACCATGGCAACGCGCCTCGGGCTGGTGAAAAAGACCAATCTGAAGGCATTTGGCAAACCGCGCCGCGACGGCATTTACGCGATAAAAATCAATGATGATGATGATTTGATCGAAGTGAAGCTCAGCGATGGCTCGAATGATGTTTTCATCGCCACAACCAACGGAATGGCCATTCGGTTTACCGAAACGGAAGTTCGGGAAATGGGTCGGGTTGCCGCCGGCGTTCGGGGAATCAAGTTGTCTAAAGATGATTATGTCATCGGCATGGTGGTCGTTAAGCGGGAAGGCACGTTGCTGACTGTTTCAGAAAAAGGCTTCGGCAAACGCACGGATATTCGCGAATACCGAACGACGCATCGCGGTGGAAAAGGTATCAAAACTTTTAAGGTGAGCGAAAAAACCGGGCGCGTGATTGCCATCAAGGAAGTCGTCGATGATGATGACTTGATACTCATTGCCGATAATGCCATTATTTTGCGAATTCATGTCGGGAATATCAATGCAACCGGCCGGAACACCATGGGCGTCCGCTTGATGCGGCTTGACAGCGGCGCAAAAATTAAGGATGTTGCCCGTGTGGTTAAAACCGAGGAACAGAACGAATCGCAGCATGAGCAAAACGAATCGCCGGATGATGAATAATCGAGCGGCGGTGAATTATTGCTTAAGGAGTAAGGGGGAAGTTCGGCGTCGCTTGTTTTATGAAGTTTGAATAATTAATCGGGTCACCAAACATCCCCCTGCCCTCCCGGCAACCGGGAGGAAATCGGCTAAATTCCCCCTTTGAAGGGGGATTAAGGGGGATGTTTCAAGCCTGTAAATAATTTTTGATTACCCAATTTATTAATCAAAGCCTATCAATTAAGCATGTCCATCGTTCCACGCTTAATTGGCATGCTTCAGTACCAGACACTTTTTAAAAGCGGGCAATATTGCGTGAATTAGAAGCAGCGCTTCTTGGAAAATCGTGTTGCAATCCCGGCGTTCCGGGATTGCAACAAGTATTGACAAAAATGAGCGATTCTCGTAACAAAACGGACTGTTTACCCCGATTTTCGGGGCTTTGTAACGTTATTTCCCCTAAAGCTCCGCTTTTGCCCCCCTTTCCTAAAAGTGTTCCGGTACTGAACGGCATGCTTAAAAATTCGGGAAAAACCAATGAAAAAAATATCTGACTCAACGATCCGGAGATTATCCCGCTATTATCGTTCACTGGATCAACTGATTAAAAAAAATATGGAAACCGTTTCTTCCGACCAATTAGCGGAAATGGACGGCATTACTTCCGCGCAGGTTCGTAAAGATTTATCGTTCTTCGGAACATTCGGAAAACGGGGATTGGGATATAATACGAAACGGTTGCAAAGCCAAATAGGTGAGATACTGGGTCTGCATAAAAACTGGCGTGTCGCGGTGGTGGGCGCCGGCAACATTGGACGCGCGCTCGTTAAATATGAGGAGTTTGCCAAACAGGGTTTTCAGATATGCCTGCTGATGGACGCCGATCCCGAAAAAATCGGCGCCTCGGTGGGCGATTTAATCATCCGGGATACCCGGAATTTAAAAGCGCTCATCAACAGCGAGCAAATTAGTATTGCCATCATTGCCGTTCCCGCGAACGCCGCGCAAAAAGTTGCTGACGAATTGGTCGAAGCCGGGGTCAAGGCAATACTGAACTTTGCGCCGATTAGCATTAAAACGCCGCCGGAGGTTCGGGTCAAAAGTGAAAATACGGCGATTGAAATAGAAGCGTTATCCTATTTTTTGACCCAAAAGTAATGCCGGGAGATTTGAAAAGAACAAAAAAGGCTGAATCATTTGATTCAGCCTTTTTACTTGCGATGATGTTGTAAAACTTAATTGTTTTTCAAACTTTTTGATTTCTGGAAGGCTGCCTCAGATTCTTTTGCCATTCCTTTTTTACCGTAAAGTATGGCTAAATATTCCCAAAAAGTTGCATTGTCGGGATATTTTTGAGTTGCTGTTTCCAAAAATTGAACACCGGCGTCAATTTTGTTTTCCGAGCGAACATAACAATTGGCTAAAATGGTATAGGTCAATTCATTATCCGGTTCTGCGGTAATGCTCTTCTCAAAATATGGAATTGCCTCATCGGTTTTTGTTTGGTTGTAAAGGCTCACACCGATATTGTAGGCAAGATCAGCATTATCCGGGTCCATTTCCATGGCTTTATTGTAATATTCATTCGCCTTATCCCAATTTTTTCGGCCGGCTTCCATCATCCCAAGCTTTTGATAAACATCGCTGTTATTTGGATTTATTTCCAGGGCGCGTTTGAAATATTGTTCAGCTTGGTCAGGTTTTCCCGCCATCGAAAACACTTCCGCGGCAGCGATGACCATGCTTTCATCTTCCGGCATCTTTTCCAGGCCTTTTTGCAACGCTGCCAGGGCCGCGGTGGTGTCGCCGAGGTTGATATAAGTCATTGCCAACGGGCGATAGGGTTCGGCGCGATCGGGCGCGACTTCGCTGGCAACAATCAGTTTGTCGCGGGCTTTTTCAAAGGTTTTTTTCTTTGCATCGGCGTCATCCATGCTTTGCGCGCTGTTGATGGTTTTAACCGCG
>CAYVDX010000306.1:0-5214 GCA_964450485.1 uncultured Calditrichaceae bacterium | reverse complement strand
GGCGCGAAGGATGACGGATTTTCTCTGCGCTGTCGCACTAATAAAGCAAATAATCCTCACGCATTTTTTTAAAACCATCTAATTCCGCCAGCCATGTTGCCTGTATTTCGGCAACAGGCAAACCGGCTTTTAAATCTTTCATAATGTAATCACAACCCATTACTTTATTAAACATGCTTATTCGGTCTTTATTGGCAAACAGGTCATGTTCCGGGTATAACGTCATAATGGTCTGCATTATGTGCAAGCCGGTCAAAAAGGGGTTGAATGTGTCGCGATCAACAATATGAAGTTGCACGCCCTGGCAAACCTCGCCCTTAAAAGACGCGTAATACGGCTTGTAATACAGCGGGCGAAAAATAATTCCGTTAAGTTTTAATTGATTCAGCGCTTCCGCCAAATGGTAGCCGTCAATCCAGGGCGCTCCGGTTAATTCAAATGGCGAAGTATAGCCGACGCCTTCGGACAGCGTTCTCAGTTCCCCGAAAAGGCCTGTCGCGCTCATAAACAGGGCGGTCTCCCAATGGGGCACATGGGGAGAAGTCGGAACCCAGGGCAGTTTTGTATCAACCCAGAACATATTGCGTTCCCAATTCAGCATTGGGATAACAGTGAGATCACAATTAATTTGAAATTCCCGGTTAAACAGTTTGGCTAATTCGCCAATGGTCATGCCGTGACGGTAGGGAATGGGATACATTCCCACAAAAGAAAAAAAGCCTTCCCGCGCCAGGTTCCCTTGAACCGCCACGCCGCCGAGTGGATTCGGGCGGTCCAGCACAATTACTTCTTTTTGAAACTCTGCGGCGGCTTCCATAACTTTCGCCATTGTGTAAATGAATGTGTACGCCCTGACGCCGATATCCTGAATATCGATGATCAATACATCCACGTTTTGCAGCATCTCCGACGTGGGTTTGCGGTGTCTTCCGTAAAGGCTGAAAACCGGAAGCCCGGTGTGGGGATCAACGTCGTCGCGAACTTTTTCTCCGGCATAAATTGCCCCGCGAATGCCGTGTTCCGGCCCGAAAAGCGCCGTAAGGTTCACATCGGGATGTTTAAACAGTTCATCCGCGGTGTTTCGTAACTGTCGATCCACGCCGCTTGGATTGGTTATCAATCCGACCTTTTTATCTTTTACAAGGTTAAGGTAATTCCGGAGAAAATTTTCCACGCCCAGAACAACCGTTTTTTTACCGGAACTGCTATGGCTATTCGTTGTTCTTTTTTGTGCCGCACATGAAATGAATAAAAGTATGCTTATCATTAGCGGCAGGTAAAATCCCGGAAATTTAGCTTTGTTCATCATTCCACCTGGTTTTTCTACCTAACTTACCACAACATCGAGACTTAGATGAATCCGTTGAAACGGTTAATAAAAAAACCGAAGCCAAAATAGCCGTTTCAACGGCTTACAATAACGATCACTCGTTGTCGTATTCGTCAAACAATTTAATTGATTTCAACAATGTAACAGTAAGATTGTTTTTAAAACACCAATTACGCATTGAACACTCATGCGGCAATATAAGCCCCGCGACGCCGGCATACGCATTCACAGAATTATCAGAATTAAATAGAATTATTAATAATATTTTTAAGCCGATTTTTGTTATAATCCGGTCAATTTAGTTCATCTTGTCAAACTTTTTTAAAATTTAGCAATGCCAAAAGATTGAGCGGCTAAAAAAACAGGGATAAGTTACATGTATTATTTGAAATATGGAATTGAAAAATCTCGTTTTTTCGCAAAAAATAACTTTACAATTGAAATAATTAAAATTATTCTTGATAATTACGCTCGGGTATGGTAATAACGAAAAACATTAAAATAATTCCTGTTTTGAAAGTCGAAAGGAAATTATATGAAACGGGCCACGCTCTTATTTTTGTTGTTGATGGTTTTGACCAATTGCGCGCCGAAAAAGGTATTAATCGGTCCTGAATACAATTACGGCAAGCTGGATAAACGCAGCATCAAAATGCACAAAAAGATCGAATTGTTCATTGCCCAGGCTGTAACCGGTGGTGATCCGTTGCCATTGAATCCCAATACCCGGATTGACACCCTGGTCATTGATGATAAAAATCTGAACATTCGAGTTGATTTTAATAACTATTTTTCCTACACCCCTCTACGGGAAGAGAACGTGGAGCAGGTTTATCAAACAATTCGGGAGATGATTGGCAAAAAATATCGAAAATATGAGCTGCAAATCCGTTCCACGGGATTTCCGATCCAGGATTTGATACCGAACTATTTCCGGTCTCGAAAAGCGGATCAGGATATTTCCCGGAAACCGCTGCCCGTCCGGCGACCGCTGCCATTGGTGCGGCCTCAGCGTCCCTGGTCTGCGCCGGCCGGTCTTACGGGAAAAAACCTGGTAATCGCCCACAGTCACGGCTGGCATTACGACGTCCATGAAAAACGCTGGGAGTGGATGCGTCCCCGGCTGTTTCAAACCGTGGAAGATTTATTGCCGATGTCTTTTACCCTGCCGTATTTGATTCCCATGCTGGAAAATGCCGGGGCGTACGTATTTACGCCGCGCGAACGGGATGTTCAGGTTCACGAAGTGGTGGTTGATAATGACTCGCTCTCATCAAAAACCAGCCGATATTCGGAATGGCAGAACACGCCGGAATTCACCTGGAAAACCGCTCCCGACAGCGGATTTGCCATCAGCCCGGTTCCCCTGGTGTATGGCGTAAATCCCTTTCGCCTGGGAACCTCTCGCTTCACATTTTCGGATTCTACGGCCTCGGCGGGAATAAATTATGTGCCCGATATTCCCGAGGACGGGCGCTACGCGGTCTATATTTCATTCCATTCCGGCCCGGAAAATGTGGATGACGCCAATTATACCGTGCGGCATCGCGGCGGAAGCAGTACATTTTTGATCAACCAGCAAATTGGCGGCGGCACCTGGGTTTACCTCGGCACATTTGCTTTCGCAAAGGGCGTTCACCCGGATTCCGGCAGTGTGCGGTTAAGCAATCTTGGCAAAAGCACGGGTCGAAGGGTTTCCGCGGACGCCGTTCGTTTTGGTGGGGGAATGGGAAATGTCAGCCGGGGCGGCTCGGTGAGTGGTCGGGCGCGTTTTCTGGAGGCCGCCCGTTATTACGGACAATACGCCGGCATGCCTGCGGCCCTGGTTTATAGCCATACCGAGAATGAAGATGACTATATCGACGACCGGTACAGCCGTACCGAATACGCCAATTATTTGAAGGGAGCGCCCTACGGCCCCAATAAAAACAGGCATGCGAAAGGATTGGGCGTACCGATCGATCTCTCTTTGGCTTTTCACACCGACGCCGGTATTTCAAAAAGTGATACCACCATCGGAACACTGATGATTTACAGCAGCATCGGCGACGATTCCCTGAAGGTTTTCCCGGACTCCGTATCCCGATTGGCAAATCGGGATTTTGGGGATATTTTGCAAACGGAAATTGTCGAAAACCTCAGAAGCAGTTTTGATCCTGCCTGGAACCGCCGGGGGTTACGGGATGATCTTTACACCGAAGCTTACCGGCAAAATATGCCCAGCGCCCTGTTGGAATTGCTTTCCCATCAAAATTTTGGCGATATGAAATTTGCCTTGGATCCGCGTTTCCGTTTTACGGCGTCGCGGGCAATATACAAAGGCATACTGAAATTTTTAGCAACGTCTTACGATGATAAATTTGTGGTTCAACCGTTGCCGGTCACGCATTTTAGCGCTGTTTTTGATGAATCCGGGAAGTTGCAGCTGAGGTGGCGTCTGCGTGAAGATCCTTCGGCGCCAAGCGCAATGCCGGACAAATACATCGTTTATTCCCGGCGCGGCAATGCGGATTTCAGCCTGGCTAAAATCGTAAACCAGCCGGCCGCCGTTTTTTCGAATCTTGCCCCGGGAATCATTTACAGCTTTAAAATCGCCGCGCTGAACGCGGGAGGTAAGAGTTTTGATTCGGAAATATTATCTGTTTGCAAAATGCCCAACGCATCAAAACCAGTATTAATTATCAATGGTTTTGATCGCGTCAGCCCGCCGGCTGTGATCTCGAAAGGCGATTTTAGCGGTTTTTGGAATGTTGAAGACCAGGGCGTGCCGGATCATTTTGATGTTGGATTCACCGGCGCCCAATTCGATTTCGACAATCATTCGCCATTCCGAATTAACGACGCCCCGGGACACGGCGCCAGTCTGGCCGGGTTTGAAACAAAGGTAATTCCCGGCAATAGCTTTGATTTCCCCGCAATTCATGGCCAGTCAATCAAAAACAGTGGGTATTTATTCGTCTCTTGCAGCGACGAAGCGGTGGCGGATGGTTTGGTTGATTTGGAAAATTTCGACATTGTCGATTTAATTCTCGGCGAGGAAAAGGAAACCCATTGGCAAAAGCCGGTGATGGACTCGCTTTTGGGAATTCCCTTTAAAACATTTCCCCCAAGGATGCAAAACAAAATCCGGCAATTTACCGAAAATGGGGGGAATATTTTTGTTTCCGGCGCATACCTGGGTAAGGATATGTTTGCCGGTAAAGACGCCACACACCAGGATGTTCGATTTGCCGAGGATGTGCTGCATTACACCTGGGCGGTTGATCACGCCGCGAGCAGCGGATGGGTCTTTTTTAATTCGGATTCTCTCTTTTCCAGCGATTCCCTGCTCCAATTTAACCAGGCCGATCATCCGCGCATTTATACCGTTGAAGCGCCGGACGCCTTGAACCCGGTGGATGATTCCCATACCGTTCTTCGTTATAAAGATAATCGTTTTAGCGCCGCCGTGGCGCACAACGGCGAATATAAAACGATGGTAATGGGATTTCCCTTTGAATCCATCATCGAGAGAAAGCAGCGGGATTATCTGATGAAAATGGTCCTGAAGTTTTTAGAGTGATGCGGTTTGAATCGAGTGCATACTGAAAATCTTTTTCTGTCCCAGACCTGTTATGCACTCTTTTGAATAAGGGAAATTATTCTACCATAATTGGACATCAATAAACACGATTTCAAATAACTCGACAATGTTAAATTGGATTTTTTGACAGGATTTACAGGATTAAACAGGATTATTATTTAAAGATTTGTTGATCATTCTTTTGAAATATCATGGGGTGTAGATTCGGTTTTACGTAATTATTATCTCCAAATATGCCACCCCCCAGAACGCCCTACTCTACATACACAAGTACGGCATACAATTTGTAGTTACCGCAAAT
>CAYVDX010000305.1:0-5225 GCA_964450485.1 uncultured Calditrichaceae bacterium | reverse complement strand
GGTAATACACCCGGCATTGTGTTTTCCAAAATATTGATGCTACACAAATACCAAAACAGCAATGAAAAACAGATCAACCCCGCTCCAAAATTAAACAGGGAAACAATTTAGAATTTTTAATGAATTAAAACAAGGGGATTTGTATGGATAAAAGGCATATCCGGGACATCTCAACACAAGAAATAAAGTGGCAATTGCGATTGCTTGTTTGCCGGACGTTGCTTATTTTGATGCGTTGAGGATGAGCGGGTTCGCCGTTAGCAATGATTACGCAGGATAGGTCGTCCGATGATGAAAAGCCTTTTCAACGCTGCCCGGCCGCTGTTTAAAAAAAGCCGTGAAATTTACAAATATTTGGAAAAATACACCCCATTATTATCGTTTGCCGCCGGTTTCGGGTGGGATAGCGCCACCTTAAGCCGCATCGACCGGCTCGTCGATAACCTCATTTTACTCACATATATCGCACTTTTAGGCTTTATCATCGTTCTGTTCAATCTCGTCGAAAAGGGTGTGCCGGGGAAGCCGATTTGGTACAAATATAAATCGTGGTACCCGCTGGCAATTCAGTTTTTGTTTGGGGGGCTGTTCAGCGCGTATGTCATCTTTTATTCCCAAAGCGCGGCGTTTACCAAAACCGATTTATTCCTGGCGCTGTTGGTCATTCTGCTTATTTCCACCGAGTTTCTCAAAGAATTATATCGCAATATTTATGCTGAAATGACACTCTACTTTCTGGCCTGCTTTTCATTTTTGACATTTTTTCTGCCCGTGATTACCAGGGCAATCAGTTTGAGAACCTTCCTGGCCGGCGGCTTGATCAGCCTATTGATTTTAATCGGATTGGTGCTGTTTTTATATTATCACTCGGCCTTGAAAAGCCGGGAGCAAATGATCCGCCTGTGGATCGCGATTGGCGTCGCCTTTGGGCTGGTAAACTTGTTTTACTGGCTGAATTGGATTCCGCCGGTGCCGCTTTCCGTAAAAAGCGCCGGCATTTATCACCGGGTTGTGCATGACGGCGAATCGTATCATCTGTTTTTTGAGCAGCCGGAATGGTATCAACGCTGGAGAAATTACGATGCACAATTTCACCATGCCCCCGGCGACACCGTGTTTTGCTTCGCTTCGATATTTGCTCCAACTGCTTTGAATACAGATGTTTATCATCGCTGGCAAAAATATCTGCCGACGCAGAAACAGTGGATTACCACAGATCGCCTGCGTTATCAAATTACCGGCGGACGCGACGGCGGGTATCGCGGTTATACCTTCAAAAAACGGGTGACGCCGGGGCAATGGCGGGTGGATGTGGAAACATCAAATCACAAATTGCTCAGTCGCATCAATTTCCGGATTGAGCCGGTTGAAGGGAAAAATTATATCCTGATCACCACAGAGCGATAATTTTTAAAATGTCGGTTTCCTGAAAAAAGCATCCATTTGAAATCCTCGGTTTTCTAACGCCAGGCGATGGTTGTTTAAAAATCCGCGGATGGATTCAATCGAAATGCCGAAGGATATCCCATAATTTATTTTTTTTCGATTGGCGGCAAAAACCTGGCCTTCGTACGGGGTGTTAACCGGTAAATCAGTGACGCCGTTTTTGAATTCATTCGGAACCAGAACCACATCGTTATCCGCGGACACGGCATTGACCACGCCGACCCATTCAAAATTCGGATAGCCATCCCGGATCGCCAGCGCGATGCCGCCGCTAAAACCCCGGTTAAACAGCGCATCGACTAAAAAATCGTGCCGGGAATTCCGGTTTGGATCGCTCACAATGCCGGTTGTAATCATTTTTTTCCCGGAGGGAAAGCCGATTAAATAGACCAGGTTTCCCCATTCGAGTTCTTGCGCGTGTCCCAGGGGGTAATCAAAAACAGCGGCGTTGCTCGATGAGAAAAGCAATTGTTTGCCCAACACCGCAAGGTCTAACTTCGCATCCGAGGCGATGATTTGGAAACCGTCGCCCTGGCGCATATCCGCAATAAAAAACCGTTCCCGTTTTTTGAAAGAAATGCGGTGAACATATTGATTGCCGTCATTTTCAGCCGTATTATAGTATGTGACCAGCGTATCCGCAAAGTTCACCACGTGATCGCAAGTGAGCACGGCAACCCGTTTATTTTGGTGATAAATAACCGTTGCCGTTCCCACGGCAAAATCGTTAAAAACGGTTTTTTCATACCCGCCCTGTTTCAACATTTCGGGACTGATGCTGCGATATGTAATTTTTGCCGCGTAGGGAAACAGGTAACTCTGGTAATACGCCGTTGCATTAATCAATTTTACCGATTTTAATATTGCTTTTAGCGCGTCAGCGTTGCCGCCAAAGGGGAAGGCCAGGTCGTAGCGCCCGTCAATGATGGAAACCGGCGAGGTTTGCACCATTTGCCGGGTACAACCAAATGTGATGATTCCCAATCCCAAAATCAGGATGAACAGGGATGTAGAAATTTTCATTCGTTTTGCTCCCATATTTTGAAATTTAAATGTGAATGGTAACCAGTTTTGCGCTAATTCGTCGAATCATGCCATTTTTCATAATCCATCTGGCACAGCACCGATTCGCGATAGTTAAATATGATTTTTTTGGGTTTTTTCGGAAACGGTCCAAGCTCAAACTCACTGGCGTCGCCTTCGACCCACTGCCGAACCGGCTGAATGTGATCATTTCCAAAATCAATCCCAAGCAAGATCGGCATTCGGAAGTTGTCGGAAACATTTTCCTGTAAGACACGGCATTTCGCAATATATGCGCCACTTGAATCAGGCGAAAATATATAGGAAAATTTGTATTTGGGAATATCTGTGCCATAGACCCATTGCTTGAAAAACCAATCTAAGGGTTTCCCGTAGATCACTTCCGCAAATGCGCGGAAGTTTTGTGTGGAAGCTTTTTTCCCGTGGTAAAGTTGATAAAAACCGTGCATCAGGGTCTGAAATTCGCTTTCGTCGCCGTTCTGCAAATCTTGCATCATCACTCGCAGCATGTGCAGCACCCAGGCGCCTTTTTGATAGATGATCAACCGGTAATCCCCTTGTGTTTCACTGCTGAGGGTACGGTATCCCAGCCAGATCGGACCGGCTTTTTTCCCGCTTCCAAAGAGAAATTTACGGTTTCCGGTGATTTCTTTTCTGCGTGATTTTAGCACTTCATAAAATTTTTTGTCATTTTTTTCTTCCCGTTTGACGACTTCGTGAAAATACCACCATCCGGAATATTCAGAAAACGCCTCGCTGAGCCATTGGTCGTGATATGTCGCAAAATCAACGCCGATGCCCCACCATTGATGGGCAACTTCATGCGCGCGAAAAATTTCGTCGTCGCCGTTATCCAGCGTCATTTGGAAGGTTCGCCAGGAAAGATGGATTAATCCCGGAAACGCTTCGCCGTGGCTGAAGGGAATATCCGTGGCAAAAAAACGCGAATAGGGGAGCGGGGCGTAAATTTTCTGAAAAAATTTCATGCTATTGGCGATATCTTTTCCAACTTGTTTTTCCATGTGGCTGCCGCTGCCGATGCCTTGCCGGCCCAACGCCCGGGCAATTTCCCGGTGCCCGGTTTCGGCAACCTGGACGGTCACCGGCGGAATGGTATCGTTGGCAATTTTATATTCCTTAAAGAAACCGATGTTGAATGAAATGCTGTGCATGGGATTTTCGGCAATCCAGCGGGAAGTGATCACGCCGTTAAGCGTATCCGCGGAAACCGCTCTGCCGGCGCTGGCAAATTGATAGTCCCGCGGATAGTGATAGGTCACATCAAAAAGCGCGCGATGCCGATTGCCGTGTTTGGGATACCAGTTTCGGGAGCTGCGAATGTAAAACCAATCCTTTTCCCGCTCGATCAGGCGACCGTGATAGTGGATTGTCAGCAAGCGTTTTTCGCCCTTTTGCAGGGGATGGTCGCCTTTGATCCACAGAAACGGATTGTGCTTTTCTTTGATGTATTCAGCCGGTTTGCCGTTATCCCAAAAGGCTGAATCGACTTCCAGTTGATGAAACAGGCGAAAAAAAATCCAGTTCTGAGCGGCTTGAACCGCGGTAAAATTAACGGTCGCTGTTGCCGAAAATTTTAAGTCGCGTCCTTGTAGGTGGATGTCGAGAAGGTATGTGTTTACCCGGAGGCTGGCTTTTTCTCCCTGGTGTGTTTGCGCCGCCGCGTCAGGCGGTTGGCGGTGAAATTGATTGATAATTTCGGGAATATAGTAAAAAGAAGGCCCGCTGAATCGCCGCATAAACCGGACTTCCTCATCTTCAAAAGGGTTTATTTCAAAGAAAAACGGTTTGGTTTTATCACGGCTAAAATGGGCATAAAAAAAACCGTTTCGCAGATCATCCAGGGCAATTTTCATGATTGCCGTGTCAAACTGCTTGCCTTTTTTGCGCTGGAGATATTTTAAGGCATAATCGACGTCATCCCGCGCCTGCCGTGTTGCGCCGCCGGGCTGGAAGGTTAAGCGTTTTTCAAATTCAAATTGGGTGGAATCGGCAAACACGATAAAAAGCGTTTTAAAACGCTGCGTAAATGATTTCTTTTTATAAAACCGCGCTAATTGCGCTTGTTCGACTTCTGTTGGCGGAGTAAAGGAAAAAAATCCCTTTCCGTGGAAAACCGCCGCGTAAACGCGATTGTTAACCGGTTTGCAGAAGTAAAGCGTGCCTTTTTCCAAGGTAAAATTACCCACGTCGCGATGAAAAGTGAAGTTTTCAACGGCGGCCTTTTGTTCGGGATTGATTTTCAGATTTTTAAATTGGTCATAAACATCGCGGTATTCAATCGTTACGCGATCCGCGCCCTGGGCATGCATTTGTGGGCGGACGAAGATGAGGATCAGGCAAAGCAATCCCGCGCTGGAAACTACGGGAAACAAGCATCTTTTAAGGCTGAAGTGATAATTTGAATTCATGGTTACAAATGTGAAACAATTTTAGTAATGTTGAACAGTCTTACTCGATGTTATATTTTACGCAACACGGCTGTAAATATTCAATCCCATAAATGAGGTATTTTGCACAAAACCGTCATCGCGCCTTTATTTTACGCAGAAGGATGTAAAAAAGATAACTTTTTTCGGGAAAATATTTAATTGTGAACGGATTGAGCGAATTTATTATCCTAAAATCCACCACAAAGGCTCATTTTGGTAAATAGAAAAAGAGTAGTTGTGTAGCAAGCGTTATGAAAGCCGTTGAAACGGCTGCAAAACATTCAG
>CAYVDX010000304.1:0-5229 GCA_964450485.1 uncultured Calditrichaceae bacterium | reverse complement strand
TTTATGCCTTCGATCTATCATGAAAATTTCCCTCAAAGATACAACACCAACGCATTTAATACACTGCCACAAAGTTTATATCTCATCCGAATACATTACCGGGGCAATATCACGCAAATTGTAGTGTGATGCCATTACCCGCGCATATGCACCGGCCGTGCGGATGGCCATCAAATCTCCCCTGCGCGTTTCCGGTAGCAGCATCTTTTTCGCGAAAGTATCTGCCGATTCGCAGATGGGGCCCACTACATCATAGGTTGTTTCGGGTAGATTACTACTCAGGTTTTCGATTTTATGAGACGCCTGATAAAGCGAGGGACGTATTAAGTCCGTCATGCCGGCGTCGAGGATGACAAACTTGCGCGTTAATCCCTGTTTTACAAAGACCACCCGGCTAATAAGGCTGCCGCTTTGTCCAACCAGCGCCCGTCCCAACTCAAAATGAATGGTTTGTTCGGGAAATGGCTTTAAGTGTTGCCGCACAATACTGAAATATTGCTGAAAATCCGGAATAATTTGGGCATCCGGATTTTCGTAATTCACGCCTAATCCACCACCAAGGTTAATGTGCTTCAACCGGATGTTTTTCTCCGAAAGCTGCTGTTGAATAGCGTTGACGCGCAAACAAAGTTGCTTGAACACACTCATATCCGTGATTTGCGAGCCGATATGAAAATGTATGCCGAGCAACCGGATATGCGAAAGGCGCTGAACTTTCCCGATGACGTTTTCCAATTGGGATATAGAAATACCGAATTTATTTTCTTCTTTTCCGGTAGTGATGTAGCGATGAGTTTTCGCATCAATATCGGGATTCAGGCGAAGGGCAATGGGTGCGAATTTATCCATTTTCCTGGCTAAACCGTCTATGACTGCGATTTCCTCCGCGGATTCGCAATTAAAGCAACCGATCCCACGCTCTAATGCAATGGTGATTTCCGCATCGGTTTTTCCCACACCGGCAAAAAATATGTTTGCAGCGGGGAATCCGGTTTCAATGGCTTTTTTTACCTCGTTTCCGCTCACGCAATCCGCCCCAAATCCTTGAGTGCGGATGATTGATAACAATCGGTCATCAAAATTTGCCTTCAGGGCGTAATGGATGTGATAGCCATGCTCATCAGCCGATTTTTTTGCCGCCGAAAGCGTTTTCCGCAACAAATCAATATCGCAAAAATAAAAGGGGGTGGGGGATTGTTGGAATTTCCGAATCCATTCTTGTGTGAACATTGCTGACCTGTATTTATGTAATCATCATTTTTGAGGGAGAAGTTAATGATAAATATCCTCAAAAACAAAGCCCTTGCGTAAATCTGACGAGGTAAATGTGTGGCCTGCGTGTGTTGTAAATGACTCTCTGTACTGTAGATACGAAACACTTTAACACTCTGTTTCTTGCAAAAAGTAAAATTTTTGCCCGTGCACAGTATATTCCTTTTTGGGTAGATTTCAACTAAAATTAACCGGTTTGAGATGTGTTTTATCCAAATTTTTACATTTTTGGCGATATGTGAAAAGCACCCGGAAAGCTTTATTTGTCAGCTTCAAGATCGAAACACAGCTCAAATCGCTTCATCAAGTTAAAGCGGCGATATCACAAAATTTGTCAGAGAATCATTATTTTTTGGTCCGCACCATTTCGGACACAAGTCGTTCGATTTGGGGCAAAATAGGCAGGCATTCCTGTTATATCGCTGCCCTCGCTGTAAAAAATGCCTGTAGTTAGCCCTGGCATACTTTTAGCAACTTTCGATCAAAAAAATAATTTCATACGGTTCAACAAGTGAAAGGTATGGTGAAAAATGTTTAAAAATAAATCGAAGTCGTTAAAAAAAATGGTTTTATTTGTATCATGTCTCATGCTGTTTCCTCTGATATTATATGGGCAGAATCCGCCTGGTAACATTCTTTTTCAACCGTTTACCGGCGAGCAAAAGGTGTTGTTTATCCGCATTCAATACCCGGACGATGACGGCGGCATTCTTTCCGATCACCGCGCGCCCGTTCATGCCGACATTCTCAAACAAGCCTTTGAGCGAAATAGTTACGGAAAACTCACTCTCACCATAGACATCACGCCCACGCTGACCATGCCGCGGCCGGCTGCTTTCTACCAAAGCGACAGCGCGGCGCTTACCCAGGTGATGCGAATTCGCGCGGACGCCCTGAAATTAGCCCGGGACGCCGGCTTTATGCTGGCGGATTATTCTCGCGAGGTGATTTTTAGCCGGAAAATCTGGAACAGTCTGGCGACCGGTTTGGGCACGATTAACACACGCATGTTGATCGTCGGGTGCGATTGTCCGTATTTGACGGCGCATGAGTTGGGTCATTCCCTGGATTGGACTCATGCCAGTTTTTGGAAAGTGTATGACCACAATCCGATTTCGACAAATGGGTTGCGATTCAATTACGGCGATGCGTTCGATATCATGGGCGATCAAATTGCCGGACGTCCCCGGGCGTTTCATCATTTTAATCCCTGGTTTAAGTCGCGGGTGGGTTGGCTCCCGGAAGCGAACATCAAAACAGTGACGGAAACCGGCATTTACACAATCCAGGCGTATGAAAAGACGCCACAGGACAGCACGCCGGTTAAACGGTTTTCCGCTTTGAGAATCAGGAAAGATTTGCAGCGGGATTATTGGGTGTTTTTTCGCAGCGAGGAAGACTCGGTAAATTACGGCCCGGTGATTACCTGGGGATATCACTCCAACCGTCGGCCGTCATTATTACTGGATATGCATCCGCTTTCGCATGCAAATGAATGGGCGGACGCCGCGCTGGGCGTCAATGAAATTTTTTATGACGAGGACGCCGGTATAGAAATAAAAGTACTGGAAACCACCCCGGATTCCGTACGACTGAAGGTTTTTGTGCGCCATCCTTTTACAGATAATGTGCCTGTATTAGACGTGATTAGTCCCAGACGGCAGGAACTCATCCAGGGCGAAACCGATTATACGATCACCGCTTTTGATCCTGACGCCGGCAACGCCAATGGCGACGGGATTTCCGCGCTGCAAATCGATCTCGGTCGTTTTTTAGCGTCATCGCACGAATCGTTTACTGTTTTTTCTTCAGCAACTTTTGCATCGCCGCCATACTCGATGCACGTGGATACCGACACAATACCCGACGGCGTTTATTTTCTCTTTGTCACAGCGATCAGCGCACAGGGAGATACGATTGATATTCGCTTCCCGCATATCGTTGATAATACCGGCCCGTCTGTTCCAACCGGCATCCCGGACGGACAAAATGGGCCCGGCGAATTTCAGTTGATTCAAAACTATCCCAATCCCTTTAACCCGACTACGACGATCGGTTATGCGTTACCGACCGCGGGAGTAGTAACGTTAAAAATCTTCAATATCCTGGGACAGGAGGTGCAAACGCTGGTGGATGAGAAACAAGCCGCCGGCCAATATTCGGTCATTTTCGACGCCAAAAATCTGGCCAGCGGCATCTATTTTTATCGCCTCAATGCCGGGAATTTTGTGCAAACGCGCAAAGCCATTTTGATGCGCTAAACTTGAATTGCACATAAATTTCACTTTTTTTGCAGCACGGTTTTTAGTGCTTCACTCATTTGGGAAAGGTTATAGGGTTTGTGAATGGCGCCGCAAAAGCCATGTTTATGATATTCCGCGATCAGCGCGTCGGCGGAATAGCCGCTGGAAACCAACGCCCTGACTTCCGGGTCAATCTTTTTTAAGGCTGCTGCGGTTTCCCGTCCACCCATTTTACCCGGAACGGTCAAATCAAGGATTACCGCGACAAAGGGGGAACCGGCAGCCAGGGCGTTTTGGTATTTTTCCACAGCTTCGGCGCCATGACCGGCAACTGCCACGTTAAAACCCAGGTGTGTCAATAGTTCCCTGGCTGTATTACGAATGGCTTCTTTATCATCCATTACCAGGATGCGCCCGCTGCCCCGGATAAGCGGTTTGGTCGAAAAATCTCCGGGTAGGGGTTTCTTTTCGGATGCAGGCAGGTAAATATGAAAAACCGTACCTTTTCCAAATTCGGATTCTACCGTAATTGTTCCACCGTGATTTTTTATAATTGAATAGGACGTTGCCAATCCCAATCCGCTGCCGCCGGCTTTATCGGTAAAATACGGATCGAATATTTTGGGTAAAATCTCCGGGGCAATACCCACGCCTTCATCGGTAATGGAAATATGCACGTATTTTCCATCTTTGGAAATCGGGTTGTTTTCATCCGGGATGGAAACATTATATCCGCGGATGCGTATCACGCCGCCTTCGGGCATGGCCTGCCGGGCGTTAATGACAATATTATTGATCACCTGGTTAATTTGCCCTTCATCAATCGACACCGGCCATAAGTTTTTTGGGAAAGCAAAGTCCGCCCACACTTTTGAGCCTCGCAAAACAAAACGCGCGGATTCATAAATTAAATCACCGATGTGCATTGTCTTTTTAACCGGCGCGCCGCCTTTGGAGAAAGTAAGCAATTGACCGGTCAGGCGTTGTGCCTGGTACATCGCTTTCTCCGCCGAGGCTAACCGTTTATGAATCGCCGCGTCTTTTTCCACGCCCATTTTTGCCAGGGAAATATTGCCCAAAATCACCGTTAAAATGTTGTTGAAATCGTGCGCGATGCCGCCGGCCAAGACGCCCAACGATTCCAATTTTTGCGCTTTTAGCCGTTCCATTTCCATTTGTTTGCGCTCGGTTAAATCCCGGGCGACCACGCAATGAACCGCTTTATTGTCATAGTGTATGGTGGAAATATTAACCTCCACATCCACCTGAACCCCATCCTTGCGGCGAAACTTTCTTTCCCCAAGATGACATTGTCCTTCCTGGATTATTCTCCGGGTGTTTGCGTCAATTTCTTCCCGGTCATGCGCGACAAAATCATAAACGGTCAAGGCTTTTAGCTCGGTTTCGCTATACCCCAACAATTGCTGAAACGCGCGGTTTGATTCGAGAATTTTTTCGGTTTCGATATCCAGCAAAAAAATGCTTTCGGCGCTTTGTTCAACCACGGCCCGGTAACGCGCTTCGCTGGCACGAACCGCCGCTTCCGCTTTCCGGTATTCGGTAACATCAATGTTATACTCGATCATTTGTGTGACATTGCCGTCGTCGTCAAGGACCGGGCAGCCATTTACCTGGTAAATCCTTTGCCGGCCGTTTTTATCGCAATGAAGATGTTCCACGACCCGCGGCGCCTGATGTTGCCTGACCATCTGTA
>CAYVDX010000303.1:0-5236 GCA_964450485.1 uncultured Calditrichaceae bacterium | reverse complement strand
AACAATTGGCGCTTAGGCAGCCTTTTGGCAATCATCCCATGCCCGACAGCACCCTGACCTGGCTTGGCCCGCTGATAATTTTGTTGATGGTGGGCGTCCCGTTCATGCTCTGGAAAATGAAATTGCACGTCACGGTTGACCGGGAATTTTTGCGCGTCCGTTTTCTCCCTTTTGTGCGGCGAGACATTCCACTGGGGGATATTTTGGAATGGAAATCGCGTGAATATAGCCCGCTGCGTGAATATGGCGGGTGGGGAATTCGCTGGGGTTTTAGCGGAAAAGCATATAATGTCAGCGGAAATCGCGGCGTGCAGCTTGTGCTGATCAAAAACAAAAAATTGTTAATCGGCTCTCAAAAACCGGAGGCGTTGGCGCAGGCCATCACAACCGCAAAATCGTTAATAACTCATTAAACACCAGATAATAAATGGAGATTTATCATGAATATTTTTCAGCGTATTTCGAAACTTGTCGAAGCAAATATAAATAACCTGCTGGACAAAGCGGAAGACCCCGAAGTGATGGTGCGTCAGCTGATCCGGGAGATGGAGGAAAGCATTATCGAACTGCGTCGGGAAACGGTCAAATCCATCGGCGCGAAAAAGCATTTGGAGAAAAAAATCCGGCTAAAGCGCGAACGGGAAAACGAATTGGAAAATAAAGCAGCGCTGGCATTGGAAAACGGGAAAGAAACCCTCGCGCGCGATCTGTTAAGTAAAAAACTAACATCCGATCAGCAACGGAATCATCTCGAAGAGGAGCTGAAGACCGCGACTTATTTAGCGGAAAAAATCAAGGAAGACTTGATCAAATTAGAAGACCAGGTGCAAATCGCCCGACGCAAAAAGGAAGAAATCATCCGTCGGAAACTGGCGGCGGCGCGGCATCTTCGCTCAAGCGAGGCATTGCAAAAATCTCGTAATGCGCTGGACGCCATTACGGGAACAAGCATCAACGAAGACGAGCACATTAACGCCATTGAATCCTATAAAGATAAAGTGCTGATGATGGAAGCCGAGGCGGAAGCGGCGGAAGAGCTGCTCGGTTCCGGCAAGGATGAAGCAGCGGAACTGGAAAAGCTGATGCGGAAAAAAGCGGTGGACAGCGAGTTGGCGCGCTTGAAAAAACAGCTTACCGAAGGCAAAAGTAAAAAGTAAAAAGTAAAAAGTAAAAAATAATAAAGTTTGTCCCGGGACGCCGGGATGGGAAACGAGATCGGAGGAAATATGGCAAGACCCAAAATCAAACTAAAACCTGGGCCGATTGACAAAACCCTTGAAATTCTTGGCATGATTGGCGTTCTCCTGCTAATCGGACTGCCGGTTTATTATTTTTCCAGCCTTCCCGATACCATTCCGATGCACTACGGCTTCACCGGGAAACCGGATGGTTTTGGCGGCAAGGCAACCATTTGGATTACTCCAATCATGGGATTTTTAATGTATGCAGGTATGACTGTGTTGAACAAATTTCCCCATATATTCAACTATCCGGTTGAAATAACCCCGGAAAACGCTGAAAAACAGTACCGAATTGCAACAAGAGCAATCCGCCTGTTAATAACGGTGATGGTTTATTTCTTTTGCTATTCAACTTATACCACGATCCGGATTGCAGTCGAAGAACAAAGCGGACTTGGCAGTTATTACCTGTTGATTTTTTTGACGACAATTTTTGGAATCATCGGCGCTTTACTTTACAAATCACTAAAGGAAAAATGATATGCTAAAAATTTACCTGATGTGTCTGATTTTCGGGGGGATTTTCATCGCGGTAACGCTGCTGTTTGGCGGCGATGGGGACCTCGATTTGGACGTTGACGCCGATATGGACGTCGATTTGGATGTTGACGCCGGCGGCGAAGGCATGACCGCGGCGATCAAATTTTTGAGCTTTCGCAATATCGTCTTTTTCCTGGCATTTTTTGGCCTGACCGGCGCGGTTTTAACCTGGCTGAACGGGCCGTTTACGCTGACGCTGGCAGCGGCTGTCGGCATGGGGCTTGGGGCCGCGGCGCTCATGCACCGGGCAATGTCCCATTTGTTAAAAAATGAAGTGGGACAGGCGTTGAGCCTGGACAGCCTGGCGGGGCTTCCCGCAAAAGTGACGGTAAACATCACCAGGGATCACCGTGGGAAAATATCCCTGGACGCCGGCGGACAGGAATTACAATTACTCGCCCTTTCCGCGGATGAAGCAGCGCAAGATGCGTTTTCCGCGGGTGATATCGTTTACATCCTGCGCGTGGAAAAAGGCACGGCTTACGTGGTGGAAGAGGCGTTTATCGGCAGCCCGCCGGAGTAAGATTTTGGGAATCAGGATATGAGAAAATCAGGGTATTCGGCGTAACCCCGCTGCCAATACCCCAATCCCTCAATATCCTTACATTTAAGCTCAAATAAATGACAGAAACACCTTGTCAACTTTTCACTTTTTACTTTTTACTTTTTACTTTAAAAGGAGGGTATCGTTATGGATTTTATTGTTGCTATTTTGGCTATTGCCGTCGTCGCGGTAATCATTGTCGCCATGGTGATCAGCCGTTTTTTGTTGATTTGTCATCCGAATGAAGTGATCATTCTTTCCGGTCGCAAACGCAAGCTGCCGGATGGTTCCATCGTCGGCTATCGTCTCATCCGCGGGGGACGCGCCGTTCGAATTCCCATTTTGGAAAAAGCCGCGCGCATGTCGCTGGAAGCCATTCCGTTGGAATTGACCGTGCGCAATGCGTATTCCAAGGGCGGCATTCCCCTGAATGTGGAAGCGATCGCCAACGTAAAAATTGACTCCACGGAACCGTCGTTCGGCAACGCGGTGGAACGGTTTTTAACAAAGCAGGAAGGGGAGATACATCAAATTGCCAAAGATACCCTGGAAGGCAACCTGCGCGGGGTGCTGGCCACGCTGACGCCGGAGGAAGTCAACGAAGACCGGCTGAAATTTGCCAGCAGTTTAATCGAGGAAGCGGACAGCGATCTCGGGCATCTCGGTTTGCAGTTGGATACCTTAAAAATTCAGAACGTGACCGACGAAGCCGGTTATCTCGATTCCATCGGGCGGCGCAAAACCGCGGAAGTACTTTCCAACGCCCGCAAAGCCGAGGCCGCCAAAGCGGCGGAAGCAGAGCAGGCCGAGGCGGAATCGCGCCGACAGGCGGAGATTGCCAAGGCCAAGGCGGATCAGGAAATTCGCGAGGCGCAGATCGCCGCCGAGCGCGAAGTAAAAGTGGCGCAGGCGAAAGCGGATGCGTCGGCGCGTTCGGCGGAAGCGGAGCGGGAAGCGGTGGCAAAGGAAGCGGAAGCAACCTCGCTAAAACGCGCGGAAGTGGCAAAAGCAATCGCTGATCAGCAGATTCGCACTTCGCAAATCGAGGCCGATCAGCAGGTGAAAGTATCTCGAGCCGTCGCGGATCAACAAATTGAGATCGAAAACAATAACCTGCGCCTCAAAAAAGCAGAGCTTGAGCGGCAGGCGATCATCAAGGAAAAAGAAGCGGAAGTGGCCGGTCAAAAAGCCCAGGCCAAATACGAGCAAGAGATGGAAAAAGAACGCATTGTGCTTCAACAAAAACGCTTGACCGCGGATGTGATCGAACCGGCTAAAGCCAAAAAAGAGGCCATGGAACTGGCGGCCAAAGGCGAGGCCGCGCCGATCCTGGAAAAAGGAAAAGCCAACCTCGAAGTGCTGCGGGAAATGATCGCGACGTATCAAAGCGCCAAGGGCGAAGGCGAAAAGGTCTTCATGCTGAACATGCTCCCGGATATCATCAAGGAACTTGCCGATACGGTCAACAAAGTGACCATCGATAAGGTGAGCGTGATCGATTCCGGTGGAAATGGCAGCAACGGCGTGGCGCGGTTTATCAATCAATTGCCGGCGTCGGTGATTTCCCTGTCGGAGCAAATTGAAAACGCCACGGGCGTGAATATTTTGAGCCAATTTCAAAAAGCGACGGAAATTCCCCAAACTTTTCACAATGGAGAGCCGAAGGCGGATGAGGGTGAATCGGAATAAAATCACAATAATCATCGGTAGGGAACGGTCGCGACCGTTCCCTGCGGGAACACAGCCATTCCATCGTTCAGCAAAAAATCAAACCATCGCCGGAATTAATTAGCGCTTTCAAAACAACAGCATCCAAGACGATTCACAAAACCGGCCTGGCAGAATTCCGCTGGCGGAAATCATTTCATGATCATATTATTCGAAATGATAAAGCGCTGTATTGTGTCCGTAAATATATTCAATACAACACCTTAAAGCAGAAACTCGACCGGGAAAATCAGAATGATATCCCGCGGTAAAAGGAAATAGATTTTTGGAACAATTTTTTGGAATGACCCGAATAGAACAGTAGATTAATTGTGTGAAACGAATTGGAACGGTTGCGACCGTTCCCTACAGAAATGTAAAAAACAAGGGGAATTTAAATTGGGCTTGATGGATATTTTCAATGGGAAACCTGAAGATGATGATTTCGATCCGCTGAACGATCTGGAATTAGCCAAAATGAAAGTGGGTTTTTACGTCGATTACGACATGAAAACCTGGCAGGTCACCGCGTACAATCGCTATGATTTCGGCGAGGGGTTGTGGAGCAATGAGTGGGAGCTGACTTCTGGCCGGGAAAAGGTTTACCTGGAACGCCGCGAGGACGACGAAGCGGAATGGACGCTCTCTAAAAAACTGCCGATTGGGGCAATCACGGAAGATGTGCGCAGTCACATCAGGGAATTTGACGACCCGCCCGGGCAAATCGAAGTCAAAGGCAAAACCTATTATTTAGACGAATCCGGCCCGGTGTATTTTTATCCCGGCGGAAAGGGGCCAAAGCAGGGGCTGATTGCCTGGGAATACGTTAGCGAAGACCTCGAAGAATTGGTAACCATCGAACAATGGGGCGAAGATGAGTTTGAAGCGACGGAGGGATTTTATGTGGAGGAATTTCAATTTACGAACATTTTGCCGGGGGAAATCTCGTAGGGCTTTCCCGAAAAAGACGTTTACATCCCTGTAAACAAACCGGGATCAAATCTTCCGGATTTGAAACGCGACCGACAACTAACAATGGACAAACAGAAGGAATCTCATTTTGAAACCATTACATCGATTTATTTTCGCAACCGTCATCGCGGTTTTGTTGGCCGGATGCGGCGGATCAACGCCGCTGAAAAAGCTGACGCGCGAGCTGGATCAATATCCGGAATATTCTATTATTCTGGAAGACATGAAAACC
>CAYVDX010000302.1:0-5268 GCA_964450485.1 uncultured Calditrichaceae bacterium | reverse complement strand
CCCCGGCACGCTGCTGCAATTATAAATTATCCGCGTGAGTCCCTATCAATTCGCGATTGATAAATTATTTTCGCTTTACAATTCCCAAAACATTCGGTATCGGCCAACCAACACTTGATGGGTCATCATTTACAAAAGCGCTTTCCAATCCGCCGTATTTTTCAATCATAATATCACTAATTTTCACATAAATTCCGGCTTTGGCGCCGCCTTCCAGATACATTGCGCGGTCAATAGAAATGGGCAAAGCCAGCAGCATGTTGATGAAATCGTGGACGCGATAGGGAGATCGCGAAAAAATAAACAGCACATTGCCGCTTTTGTCGCTGCCGAGAACGGCGATACTCCAGCGGTTTGGCTGCTTCGCCCACACATTTTGTTGGTCGCAACTGATCATGCGGATGCTCTGGAAGATACACTGGTATTGCTGGCGCAGCGAATCAAAATCATCGCAGGTGCGATCGATGATGCGCGCAGGCGGCAGCATGGAATCCACCGGACTGAAGGCAAACAGATCGTTATTCGGATTGACGTGATTATTGTTGATGTGCCGGAAATTTTTCATATATCCGACACTGGTGAGCAAGTCTTTTTGATACATGCCGGCGTTTATTACCGCTGTTAACTGAAATGCCTGCGCCCATTGCCCCAACGAACGGGATTTTCGCTGATTTTCCTTCGCGGTTAACAGCTTGAATTCATAAATTTCCGGGTCGATTTTCAAGATCGAAATTTTCGAGTCGCCTTGATTGGATTTTTGCGGTGCTTCCAGGTCCGCAAAAAACAACCCCTCATCCAACGGTTTCCAGTGAGGTGTTTGTGATAACAGGGCTGTTCCCCAAATGCCTGAAATGAAATAGATTGCCCATAACGTTTTGCCACATTTTATGATCACCCGCAACATTCTCCCAATTGCATTCGTCGGTTTTATTCAATACCTTATATATCTGAAAACGATAAAATTAATTCATCGCCGGAACATTCGCAACCACAAATAAGAGTTATAACATGCTCACAGGAATATTCCCACCCATCCCAACGCCGTTTGTAAGTAATGAAATTGCATTTGATAAATTGCGCGACAATCTCCGCGCATTCATACGAGACGGCGTTAGCGGCATGGTTGCCCTGGGGTCAAACGGAGAAGCGGCGTACTTGTCACGCCGGGAAAAGCTGGCATTACTGGAACACAGCCGGGCGATTTTGCCGAAAGACATGCTACTCATCGCGGGCGCCGGTCTGGAATCGATACAGGAAACGATTGCGCTAACCAATGCCGCGGCGCAGAGAGGCGTAAATGCCGCGCTGGTAATCACGCCGTCATTTTACAGGGGTAAAATGGATCACAAAGCGCTGATTCGTTATTACACATCCGTTGCCGATGTAACGGATATACCGGTGTTGATCTACAACGCGCCGAAATTCACCGGGATAAATATTGCCCCGGAAACCGTCTCTGAATTAGCCGGGCATCCCAACATTATCGGCATTAAAAACAGTTCGGAAAACATGGCGCATCTTGGCGAAATCATTCAGCGCACCCCGCCGGACTTCTCCGTGCTGGTGGGAACCGCGTCTGTGTTATTCTCGGGAATTTCGCTGGGCGCTTCCGGAGCGATCGTGGCGTTGGCAAACATTGCCGCCAAGGAATGCCTGCAAATTTTCCAATGGACAAACAGTGGGGAATGGGAGAAAGCGCGGGAATTGCAGCTAAAAATGATTCCCGTAAATAAAGCCGTTACAGCGGCTTACGGAATTGCCGGACTCAAAGCGGCAATGGATATGCTGGGATGTTTTGGTGGACTGCCCCGTAGCCCATTGGGCGCGATTTCGCCATCTGACCGAAAGGCATTGGCGCATATATTAAAAACAGCCGGCTTACGGGTCTGATTTATCGCAACTTTTTCTGAATATTCTCTTGCATTTAGTGTGAAAACGGCTTATTTTTAGTGAACAGATGTTTTCTATTTAATGAAAGCTTATAATTGCTTACCATGCGTTAACGGTTAATCTTAACACAGGAGAAACACAAATGTCTCAATTCGTAATTGTTTATTTAGGCGGTGATAAGCCATCTACAACAGAGCAAGGCAAGCAGCATTTTTCGAAATATATGGCGTGGTTATCGTCCCTGGGCGACGCAGCCGTAAGTCCTGCAAACCCGCTTGGGAGGACACATACCGTCAACGCTGATGGTACGGTAGCTGCCGGCGGGAATTCTTCAATGTCTGGCTTTACAATCGTGGAAGCCGATTCCCTTGACGATGCCATTTCAATCGCAAAAAAATGTCCCTTTCTTGAAATTGGCGGCACGCTTGAAGTCTCTGAGTTAATGCAAATGCCAGGCAAAAAACACAATAATAAATAGGGGATATGATGAAAAAAGAAAACGTTGGAGCTGTTCACTGGCGTTTCCGGGTAATCGGGGTGATCGCGCTGATCTGGCATGTTTTGGGCGTAATCAATTTTTTCGTACAGATGGATCCGGATATGCTTGCCGCATATCGCGAATCCGAACGCGCGATTATCGAAAACCGTCCGGCATGGGCTGCGGCAGGCTTTGCAATCGCCGTTTTCGGCGGCACCATCGGCAGCATTTTGCTTTTGCTTAGAAAGCATGCTGCGTACTATTTGTTTAGCGCCTCGTTATTTGGCGTAATAGTGACCATGGTTCATACCCTCAGTATCGGTATTGATTTCGGTATCGGTGAACTATTGGGGATTATTTTAATGCCGTTGGTAGTGGCGGTGTTTTTAACCTGGTATTCAAAGCGGGCCGTGATGTGTTAGGGGGGAATACATTAACTGTAAATTTACACTAAACATGTACCGGCGATGGTGTTGGGTTAAAGGTTTTTGGGTTCAGGGTTAAATATATACTGTGAACGGGTAAAAACTTTACTTTTGCAAATATGTTTTCGGAGATTCCTGCATACGCAATAATGACAATAAAAACAATATATTAACCGTCACTCCCCAGCATTCCGGGGCAGGCTCTGCGGATGCAGGAGTCCCCTTAAAAAGTTTAAATTTCAACCGTTTACAGTATCGCAAGAACAAGCGGTTGCTACCCGTAAACATTGCACCATGAACTTAATATCCTGCGTCGTTACAAAAATATAGTAAGGAGCCGCCATGTCGAAAGTATTGTTAGCCATCGGAACGGAGAAAGGCGCTTTTTTTCTGACATCGGATCAAAAGCGCGAGCATTGGGAAATCATGGGACCGCAATTGCGCGGCTGGAAAGTCGGGCATGTGATGTTAGATCAGCGTTCGGCCCCCAAAATGTTTGCCTGCACCGGCAGTTATGTGTATGGCCCGACGCTAAATGTATCCGATGATTTTGGAAAAACCTGGCGACAGATTGAAAATGGCCCGGCGTATGCCGATGACGCGCCCGGCAAGCTGACCGCGACCTGGTGTGTCGCCGCCGGCCACGCCGACGAACCGGAGACCTTTTACGCTGGCGTTGCGGACGCCGGGATTTTTGTCTCCCGCGATGGCGGCCAACATTGGCGGGAACTCAAGGGGCTTTCCGAACATCCCACCCGCGCCGAATGGAGTCCCGGTTTGGGCGGGCTTTGCTGTCACACCATTTTGCAGCATCCCGGGAACAAAAAGCGCCTTTGGGTGGCCATCTCCGCGGTGGGCGTCTTCCGTTCCGATGACGGTGGAGGAACCTGGCAAGTCAAGAATGAGGGGCTGACCATCATCATAGAAGGGAAAACACATAAAAATATCGGGTCTTGCGTACACCGATTGGTGCTGGATCAACAAAACCCGGATCATCTATACCAGCAGAATCACCGGGGCGTATTCCGCAGCCGCAATGGCGGCGATTCCTGGGAGCGCATCGAAAACGGTCTGGCAACTAACTTTGGCTTTCCCATGGTGATGGATTCCCGGGACAGCAAAACGCTGTTTATCGTGCCGCAGGAAAGCGATGAATTCCGTTTTCCCAAAGACGGACGATTGAGCGTTTGCCGCAGCACGGACGGCGGCGATTCCTGGCAGACCTTGCGAAACGGTTTGCCGGATCACGCCTATACCGGGGTGATGCGCCAGGCAATGGCTGTGGATTCGCTCGATGATTGCGGTGTTTATTTCGGCGCCTCCGGCGGGCAAGTCTATTACAGCCGCAATAATGGCGAAAACTGGCAGACCATGCCGTTTTTGTTGCCGCGGATTAATAGCGTGTCCGTTTCGATTCTTGATTAAAAGCGCAGAAAATAATGTGAAACGGCGAAACGGCGATGAGGAGCATCGCAGTAAAAGACGCTCCGGCTCACCGATTCTCCCTTTTGTGCAGAGGAAAATATGGAAAAAATAAATATCATTGTATTTATCCCCAGCCTGTTGGAGCGAAGCGTGGGCGGAAAACGGGAAGTAAACGTGCGGGCAAGCACTGTGCAGGGTGCAATTGCCCAATTACTGATCGATTATCCGCTGTTAAAGCCGCATCTTTACGAAGCAAATGGCGCGCTGCGCGAACATGTGCTGATCTTCTACAATTCCGATAATATTCGCTGGCTGGATTCGCTGGATATTCCGTTGCGTCACGGTGATACGCTGACGGTTTTGCAGGCGGTGAGTGGGGGATAGGGAAGAACAAGGTGTTAAAGTGTTATAGTGTTACAGTGCTAAGGTATTCTGGTGTTAAAGTGTTGTTTTTTTTAATTCTTAGCGGTTTGTCGGGGATAAGTGCGTTTAACCGTATCTTTGACGGCATAAACCTTACTTTTTTACTGATCACCGGTGGCAGATTCCGGATGCCGAATATTTTTATTCAATGAAACGGACTCGCAATTGTTCGGGACGTATTGTTAAAATATGAAAAGGGGTTCGCAACAGTTTGGGACGCATGTTACAATTGTGAAAGTGGGGGATCGGGGGTAAAAAGAATGGTTGTTAGCCTCGAAACAAGGTTTTCAAAAAGAAAGCGTGCGTTTCGGTTAAAAAATGCCGTAGTGGCATGGCGCGCGATGCCACTACGGTGACTGGCACACTGCAATATCGAAATTTCATATTTTTCAAAACCGTAAACCTTTAAAACGTTGAACCGGAAACGGATGGTTCCGGAAAAATACTTGCATTTTTGCTGTTGGCTTTTTATTTTAACGGCACTTCATTGAAAAAGA
The DNA here is from genome assembly GCA_964450485.1 of uncultured Calditrichaceae bacterium. Classification (GTDB taxonomy): domain Bacteria; phylum Calditrichota; class Calditrichia; order RBG-13-44-9; family J075; genus JACKAQ01. Next base: position 130 of record CAYVDX010000302.1, on the reverse strand, counting down.
ACATTTTATCACCATAGATCCGGTTGTTGACATTTTTCTTTTTGACAGACGGTTGAATAATGCAAGACCGGCAGTTTAGGTAACTGATGTTACGCGCTGTTGAAGCTGTTTTACGCGAGGCAGAGCCTCG
>CAYVDX010000301.1:0-5270 GCA_964450485.1 uncultured Calditrichaceae bacterium | reverse complement strand
AGACGGCGGTTCGGTCGCTTCGCCAAATCGCGAAACCGAAGCGATGAAAGACGGCAGCGACGCCATCGCGGATTGGCCGCTGCTAAACGGAATGCTCAATGTGGCCTCCGGCGCATCCTGGGTATCGATGCACCACGGCGGCGGCGTGGGCATTGGCTATGCTCAACACTCCGGTTTGGTGATGGTTGCCGACGGCGCGGACGACACTGCCCGCCGCATCGACCGCGTGCTGACCAATGATCCGGGCACCGGCGTAATGCGTCACGTTGACGCCGGTTATGATGAAGCCATTCAATGCGCGAAAGACAAAGGTGTAAAAATCCCCATGATGAAATAATGACGGCCTAAAAGCCCTACATTTTGGTCATCAGCAATCACAATTTGTTGATGACCCGTTCTTCCCATATTTTGCCTCTTTTTAGCGTGTCACAAAATACACGTGCCGGAAAATTCTAATCAGGGTTCTCGAATCTGTGTAAAAAACGACACACATTTCTTGTTTAACGCATTTTCTGTTAATTTTTCGTAAGAACTTGTTTTTAAATAAAATAAAACCGGTTTTCGTAACATTTGAAAAACTGGCATGAATGTTGACGCCTACTTTAGTGCGTCAGGAAGTTGAGTTTATAACAAGAATACGGAAAATGAAAGAAAAAAACATCAGCCCAATCACTCCAAAAGGGAAAATGAAAGCCAAAAACAAGCAATTTAAAATACTTTTAATCGATAATGATTCCAGTGAAGCAACGCGGTTAAAAGGTGTTTTTCAAAAAGCAAAAAACATGATTGTTGAGTGGTTTCACTTTGCCCGTCTTTCCGAGGCGCTCAAATGGTTGAAAAGCAACAAAGCGGATGTCATTTGGGTGGGACTATGGCTGCCGGATGGATTCGGAAAAGATAATATTTTGGCGCTTCAAGCGTTTGCGCCGGACGCGCCGTTGCTCGTATTGAGCGATAAAGAAGATGAAATGCTGGCGGCTGATTTGGTCGAAGATGGCGCTGAAAGTTTTATGATTCGCGGCTTTACCAATCCTCGCGAGGCTGCGCGAATGATTTACCTGGCAATTAAACAGCAAAAATTAATTTGGTTTTAACATAAAAGATGATGGAGTTTTTAATGGCTTTTAAACGTCTGATATTTATCTTGCTTAGTCTAATTATTCTTGCCGGATGTACAAACCAGAAAAAAGTCAATGAGCTGCAGGAGTTGACAGCTCAATTAGAGGCCGAGCGCACCCAACTGCTTCAAGAAGCCGCTGAAAAAAGTGATTTTTTGGAAGAGTACACCCAGACAATTAACGAAGTTTATGATAATTTAGAGCGAATACGCAAGCGAGAAGGCTTTTTGATAAAAGTTACCCGGGATGTGGAAGAACAAGATAAAGCGCCCCTGAAAGACAAAATGCTGGCAAATATTAAAAGCATTGATACATATTTGAAGTCGAGTAAAAACAAGCTGTTCGCGCTGAGGAAAAAAGTAAAAAAATCCACAATGCAAACCAGTGCGCTGAATGCCATGATCGAAAAACTACAGCAAAATCTCGATGAACGCGAACAGCACATTGTTGAATTGAAAAATCAGATTGATGAACTGAATGTCAAATATTCTGAAGCTGAATTTCAAATGCGGGAAAAAGATCAAATTATTGCGCGGCAAGCCAGCCAGCTAAAAACGGTTTATTACATCATTGGTTCGGAAAAAGAATTGAAGAAGAAGGGAATTATTGTTGAAAAAGGCGGATTGCTGGGATTGAGAAAAACCAAAAAATTAGCAGCCGGTTTTGACGAGAAAGAATTCCTGACGGCTGATATTTCCGAGCTGAATGCGCTCTCGATTGATCAAAAAATCAAAAAAGTGAAAGTGATTTCGCCGCATAATCCGAATTCCTATCATCTCGTGAAAAAAGACGATAAGCAAACCGTTCTGGAAATTATTGATCCGCAGGAATTTTGGAAAATTAAATACCTGGTTATTATCGCCAATAGTTAAAAACAACGTTGAAGCTGCTGAACATCGCAGTTTAATATGATCAAATTTTGCCCAATCACCCCCCTAACCCAAGCGTAAAAGACGAATGTCTTTTACGCTTTTTTTTATCGTCCGGCGATTTTTTTTCGTGTTATCTTCAGCGTTTTGGTCAGCAGGCGCTGAGATTTTTTTTCCAGTTCGGCGCAGGTTGTTTTCATTTCGGCTTTAAATGCTTCGTCCGTGATTTGCGGGAGATTGATCAGCACGTTAAACACGCCGCCCATCACGCCGGCGTGGGCAATTTGCACGCCAACCCCGGCGTCGCTGACGGAATTTACATTGCCTTTTGCCGCGGCAATTTCACAAAGTTCCATTGCATCTAAACTAAGCTTTGCCGTGGCTAAGGGCGCTTGCACCGCCTGTTTCAAGCCTTGTTGAATCGCATTTTTTCGTTTTTGTTGTTCTTCGTTTGTGCTTTTGGGCAGGCGCATGGCAGCCATGTATTCATTAAATGCGTTGGTATCGTCATCCACCGCTTTCAGCAGTTGATCTTTAATTTTCTGGGCGTTTTCGGCCAAGTGTTTGAGATCATTTTGCACGGATTCGTAACCGGGCTTGCCGATGGTCAGGTTCCCCACCATCGCGGCCAGGGCCGCGCCCAGCGATCCCGCCAAGGCCGCAATAGAGCCGCCCCCGGGCGCCGGCGTGTCGCGGCTGACTTCGTGGACAAACCCGGCGGTTTTCATTTCCACCAGTGAATTTGGCGCTGCTGTGGGCAAACCGAGTATTTTTTCTTCCGGGATGAACGGCGCGACGTCATTCAAACCGAGCGATTGAATGGCGCATTCGATGACGTCCACGACCGGCACACCGGCGGATTTGCCCTGTTTACGCAAATAATATTTGCCCGCTTCGTAAATCCAGGGGAAGGGGACAAGCCCTACGATTTCGCAGCCGGTCACCACCAAACCGCGTTGGGCGGCCAATTCCCGCGCTTTATCGACGACGACGTGCGGCGGCGTAATTTTGTAATTGGTAAAATTGATGGTAATTTGGGCGCGTTTGTATTCCTCAACATACCAGCCGATGGCGCGGACATGTGTGAACAAGCCGGGCTGTTTGACCGACCAGCCAACCGGGTTTTCAACATCGGAGCCGTGCATCTTAAGCAATTCCGCCGGATCGTAATGGTGTTTGGCTTGGCAATGCTTGCGTGTTTCCGCGAACGTTTTGCCGAGAAATTTACAGCTGCCGCAGGGAAAATGGTTTTCGCGATATTTTACCAGCGTGCCGCGCATGTAAACCGGGTGAATGTTTCCCTTGCGCACACTGCGCCCTTTTTCGCGCATTTCAAAGGCAATGTCCATGGCAAGCTGTTTGTCTTTTGTGTTCAAATTGATGTTGTATGCGATCAAGAATTCCCGCGCGCCGATGGCGGTTGCCCCGGCGTTGGGATTGAATTCCGCCGGGCCAAAATCCGGTTTCCAGTGGGGATCGATGAGCTTTTTTTCAAGCCCTTCGTATTCGCCGGCGCGCACGGACGCCAGGCTGCGGCGATCCGGTTTTGACGCGGATGCTTCGTACAAATAGACCGGAATGCCTAATTCTTCGCCCACGCGTTTGCCCACCCGTTTGGAAATTTCCACACAATCCGCCATGCTGACGCCGCTGACCGGCACAAACGGGCAAACGTCCGTCGCGCCCATGCGCGGATGCGCGCCTTTGTGATTGCGCATGTCGATCAACGCCGCCGCGGTTTTGACAGCCTGAAACGCCGCTTCCGCCACCGCTTCCGGCGATCCGATAAACGTGACCACGGTGCGATTTACATCCGCGCCCATTTCCGCGGATAAAAGCGTCGTTCCCGAAACGGATTTGATGGCATTGGTAATTTGATCAATAACTGACTTATCGCGTCCTTCGGAAAAATTTGGCACGCATTCGACGATTTTCTCAATCATTTGTAGTCTCCAGTCGCTTGAAATGTAAGTCGTTCGAGAAAAAAAATATTTTAAGAACTTCATCCTCTTAATTTTCCTCTCCCAAAACGAGAGGGGGAAAGTAATGAAATATCGCAATTTAACTCCCCTCTCCTTGTAGGAGGAGGGTTGGGGGTGAGGTTAAAACAGCTAAAAATGTTATAAATATTTCTGTATCACTACTTAAGTCGAATTATCGCAGCGTAAAATGCCGGCGGAACTCGCTTAAAAAAAAATGTCCGGCGGCAAAAATTGATCTGAAAATTTAGCGAATCTTTTGCAGGCGTGAAATGAGAAAGTGGAAATTTTTTAGGTAACTTTTTTATCGCCGTCGATTTACACGGATAAACGCGGATTTTAAAATTGTGATTAAAAAATCACCCCAAAACACTTTTAATCCGTGAAAATTCGCGTCAATCCGCGGCTAAATTCAAAAAGTGCACGCTGCTGAGATTAAAACAAAAAAGCGGGAGTTTCCCCCCGCTTTTCTCTCACCCGGCCGTTTTTTCGCAGCCTACAGATCTTTTTTGGAAAAATACCAGTCTGTAATTTCATACGGCTCCTTGACCCGCTTTTCCGCATCGCTTTGCGTTACCGGCGGCGGAACGATCACTTTATCACCCGGATGCCAGTTTTCCGGCGTGGCAACCTGGTTTTTATCCGTGGTTTGCAATGCGTCGAGCAAACGTACCACTTCATCGATGCTGCGCCCGTTGGTGAGCGGGTAATAAATCATGGCGCGCATCCGCTGATCGGGATCGATGACAAAAACGGCGCGCACAGCGCTGGTATCGGATGCGTTGGGATGGATCATGCCGTATTTTTTGGCAACGCTCATATCCAAATCGGCAATCACCGGAAAGGGGATTTTTACGCCGAATTTTTCTTCGATGTTGCGCACCCAGGCGATGTGCGAATAAATGCTGTCAATGCTCAATCCGATCACCTGTGTGTTGCGTTTTTGAAATTCATCGAAACGTTTGGCAAATGCCAAAAATTCAGTCGTGCAGACCGGCGTAAAATCTGCCGGGTGCGAAAACAGTACCACCCATTTGCCGCGAAAATCCGAAAGGCTGATCTCGCCGTGGGTGGTTTTCGCCGTAAACCGCGGGGCGGGTTCATTTATTCGCGGAAGCGAAACGCTCTCACCGCTTATGATAATTTCTTCACTCATAATATGCTCCTTTTTGTTGATGATGTTAATGACTGTTGAAATCGATTACCGTAGGTGATGTTATTGCGGTTTGTGTAATCATTGTTTCAGTACCGGACATTTTTTTTAAAATGATCGGTAATATGTCACTCCTACGGCGTTTTTTTGT
>CAYVDX010000300.1:0-5276 GCA_964450485.1 uncultured Calditrichaceae bacterium | reverse complement strand
CGTCCGCCGGCGTCATGCTCAGCGCGTCGAACAGTTGCAGCGTTGCCGATCCGCTCAGGTTTTTTTCGCTCAAATTGGATACTTTGCCGCTGAAAACAATCTCGTCGTTTTCGCGGAAAAAGCGCGGGGCGTTGGGCGTGACCATCAGTTCTTTTTGGGTAACCACGGTTTGCTCGGTCAGGGCGTATTTCAGGTCTTTGGTGTGGGCAAAACCGAGGAATTTCCAGCGCGTCAGCGCTTCCGGCATGGTAAAACTGAGGATGATTTCGCCGTCTTCGTTGGTGCGCAAATCCGGGTAGAAAAAAGCGGTTTCGTTGAGATTTGTCCGCACGGGAACGTCCTCAAACGTTTCCGGGGAGCCGCCGTTGGCGGGCGGTGCAGCGGCCTGCACAACGCCCGTGCTCGTCGCACCCTTTTGTACTACAACCCGATCTGCCATCACGGTAACATCTTCTGCCTCCATAACGCCGCGTTTGCCAGGACTTGGGGCTTCCATGGCCATTTCTTCCGTCGCAACGCCGCCCCGGTGTTTGGAAAGCGAATAATATTGCCGCCGCGAATATGCATAAACCCCGCTCCAGTTTAGCCGGTCGTAGCGATGATGCTGAAAACCAACCGCCGGATTCCAGTTCATGCCGCTGGCCGAAGTTGCCGTGTGTGAAAACGCCGAGCGGCTGTTCCATGCGCCGCGCGACGGTTGGCTGCGCACCGGGTAAATGCTGAATTGCCAGTTGTGCGGGCGAAAGGCGTCCAGCGAAGCGTCATACATGGCGGCCAGCATTTCCGCCGCGACTTTTTCCCCCGATCCCTCGGGCCCGCTGATTTTCAACCGCCATTCTTCCTTTTGCCCGGGTTTGAGCTTGTCGCGAAAGGTTTCGTAGCTGATTTTCAGCTTTTTGTTCGACCAGGGAACGTGAATCAAATCGGAGAAACTGTGCACCCGCCCGAATTTCACAAAAAACAACGAGAAGCTGAAATTGCCGCGATCCTGCTCCAAAATGGGCAGCACCAGCGCGTTTTTCTTTTTCCCGGTTTTGACCCGCCGGGTTTCCATTTTTTTGCGATGAATTTCCAGGCGTGCGTAAACATCGCTCGCCGCCGATCCCCAGTACACTTGCGCAACGTCGCCCGGCTCGCCTTTGGTTTTGAACGGCGCATACCAAAAAATTGCGTGATTTGGCACAGTTTTATCTTCCAGTGAATACACCGTGAAAAATTTGGTCAGTTTGACTTCCGCGTCGAATTTATCCCGCGTGGTCAACTCCGCCACATATTTTCCCTGCGCCCATTTTTCGAGGTTTTCCAGCGCAAAAGCTTTCTCTTTCGCCGTGTCAAACGCATATTCAAAAACCGCTTCGCCGCGTTCCCAATTGCGAAAATCGTCTTCATTTTTATACACATCGTGGGGAAAATCCGCGTAATATTCGCGCCTGCTCATCAAAAATTTGTCGGGTTGATCCCACAAACGGCTGCGCAAAATGTGCCCCGGTTCCTTCAATTCGTAAAAAACGATTTTCCCCCGCGCTGCTTCAAATTCGCCGTTGAGATTCTCCGATACCAGGGAAATTTCCGGGGCTTTTTCGCGATTGATTTCTTCCGGCAACTCCATGTTCATGGACAACGCCACCTGCCCGACCCGCGCGCGGGCCTGCGCGCTGTGGGTTTCCCCGCCCACGTCGGTCACATCCACATAAACCGTAAACGTGAACACCGCTTTTTGGTCTTTGGGAATCGCGGGATCGTCCACCGCCGTAAAATCGATGGCAAACGCGCCGGTTTCGTCGGTGGCAGCCACGCCGTTGCTCACTTCCACCGGTTGGGAGAAAATCACGGGCATCCAGCGGAAATCCCAAAGATAGGGAAAATTCGCCTGCCGCACCACGCGGTATTGCACCGTTGCGTTATCGATATTTGCCCCGGCAAACGAGGCGGCTTTGCCGGTAATCGTCACTTTTTCGCCCAATCTGAAACTGCCCTTGACCGGGTCAACCGTTACCTCAAAACGGGGGCGTTTGTATTCTTCCACGGAAAATGTCGCCGCGCCCGACTCGTTTTTGATGCGCATATTTCCCAGCAATCCCGCGCCCGGCAGGGTAAACGAACCGGAAAATGAACCGTATTCATTGCTGCTCAATTGCAAATCCGACACTTTTTGCCCGTTGGCGTCCAGCAGCGTGACCGTGGTTTGCGCATCAGTCAGCAATTCATTTTTGTCGCCGTTTTTTTCAATTATAATTCCTTTAAAATAAAGGGTTTGCCCGGGGCGGTAAATGGTGCGGTCGGTGAAGAAAAAGGTGTGGATTTGCGGTCGTTCGCCGCGTGAATGGCGGTAGCCGCTGTAAGCGTTCAGGTAATCATCGAGGAACAGGCGATCCGATTTGTAGCGCAAATCCAGTTTGAAACTGGCGCGGCGGCGACCTTCCGGCGGCTGCACCGCAAACCAGCCGTTTTTATCCGTTCGGTAGCGCTTGTCCGCTGTTTCCAGGTTTTTGCGTTTTTGCGAATCGTATTTTGAAATCCAGGTTTGCACGGACACGTTTTTCAGCGGTTTGCCGCTGGTCCGGTCGAACACGAAAAAGCCGTTTTGCTCGTCTTCGCCGTCGAAGAAGCGTTGCGGCGACCGGTTAATTTTTTGTACAAAACCGAGGTTGGATATCCACAGGTCCGCGACCGCGGCGGCTTCTTTTTCGCGGGAAAAGAAATCGTTGGTGCCGATCAAAATCACGTAGCGCCCCAGCGGCAGTTCCGGGAATTTGATTTCCACGGCGTGCTCGTGAAAATCGTTGTCGTCGGGCAAATCCACCGAAAATGTCGCGGCGACCGGCTGGCTCAGGTAAAACAGAATCCATTGATCGAGGTTGAAACGGTTGTTTTCCCGCGCATCGCGCAATGTTTCCGGCGACACAGAAACAATTTTCACGAACAATTTCGGCACATTTTGAAATTTCACCAGCCCGCGAAACGGCGCATCCGGCGGGGTGATTTTTTCCACGGACAGCGAGAGCGCCTTGCGGGAAATTTGGGCTTGCAGCGCCTGGCAATTTTGCGCGCCCTCGGATTTGGGATGCCGCTTGATGGCCTCGGCGCATTTTTGATAGGCGCGCTTGCGATCATTTTTATACGTCTCGTTCAGCCCGCTCGCCTCGGCGGTGCGGCGGTAGCGGCTGCCGCGTTCATTGTAAAATTGGGCAATTTGGAAGGAAACGGCCGCCGAAATCGGGGATGCGAGATATTTTTGCTCCAGCGTTTCCAGCGCTTTCAGGTAAAATTCATCTTTTTGCGAATCGATGGAATGGCTGCGCGCAAATTTCAGCCGTTTCAGATCGACGTCCACCAGGGCGTCCGGCTGCTTGTCTTGCAGGTGAAATTTCAGCAAATCCTGCAAAATCAGCAACGCCTGGTATTTGAAGGAAATTTTGTCGTCGGTTTGGAATGCCGTGTGGGCAAATTTATCCGCCGGGGCGAACACCGCTTTCCCGCTGATGCGAAATTGCGCGGCCGGCCGGTGAATGGACGGCTCGTCGTTCATAAAAAAATCCACCGCGCGATGCGCCAGCAAATCGTAAAGCGTGGGGCGAAACCGGCGCGAGCCTTTTTCTTTTTGCAAAACCGGGTCGAAAATATCCAGCGGCGTGGCTTTCAGGCGCTTTTCATCTTTTAGTGAAGCGCGATACAACGCCGTGGTTTTTTCCACGAATTTTGCCGCGTCCCAGGCGCTGATATCCGCCTGTTCAATATTGCTCAACGGCGTGCGGTCGAGGATTTTCCAGCGATTTTGCCGGTAAAATCCCCAGTACATCTCCGCCAGCACCGATTTCAGCACCGGCGTCACGGGATATTCGCTCGAATCGATCTCCGCTTCCAGCGCGTGGATATTTTTCAGCAGCGCGTCTTCCTCGAACGCGCTTTTCAGCTCCATCCGCTTGAGCAGCGCCTTGATCATTTGCGCGGAATTGCGGCTGCGCTTCGCCCGCGCGTAAACCTGATCAACCACTTTCAGCGCGGATTTCGGCAAGCCCTTACGGGAAAATTCCTCCACCTGCCGCCATTCTTTGGCAAAATCGTTCATGCGTTTATCCTTTTGTTGCGATTGAAGATGCGCCGTTCCGTTGAACAGAAATAGCGCGGTCACGATCAAAATAAACCGGAAATTTTTCATTCGGATTGCCCTTTGGGATTGTTGAAATTTAAGCGAAACAAACCTCCAGGGTTTTTGAAACCCTGGAGGTTTACGAACCCTTCAATGTGGAAATGTTTGCTAAGTTCCCAAATATCGTTAAAAAAAAGCCGGATTTCTACCGGGATTTGAGAAAAAAGGGATTGCTGAAACAGCGCTGTTCCTTTGAGGATTTTCGGCGCACCTTCGCCACCCGGATGCATCATTCGTAATAAAGGTATTTGTGTAGCAAATATTCTGAAGTTACTATTCAGCCGCGGATTTTCGCGGATAAACGCAGATAACTTCTAAGAATAATAAAAACAAACACTTTAAAACCAACATTCACTGTTTATTAATAATGTATATCCTTATCAACGGTTGACTAATTGTTTGTGTAAGTTTCTACGCATTCTCCGAGACTTCACTCGGAAAAAGTAGCTCCTTCGGAGCAGAAAGGACAATCATTCGCAATTCATCATTCACTATTCACTATTTTTTTAAATGGTGAATCGTGACGGCGAATCGTGAATTAATAATTTTCAAATCGACAATTTGTTGTCGAATTAGGCGCTGTAAGCGCCTAATAATCAGTATTTAAAGAATCCGCGATAATCTGCGTATATCCGCGGCTGAATAATTACATTCTGAAAGCTGTTGAAACTAAAATTTCCGGCATTCGTAGCCGTTTTTGAACGCAAGTAGTAAATATGATGAAAGCCGTTTGCCGCAAGGCGTCTCTTTGGGAGAAACAGCGATAAAATATTTGGTTTTCTTTTTAACATCGTCCCGGCAGCCGGGACGGCGTCAATGAGAAAAAATCGAGCGATAATAACCGTTTCAACGGTTTCCGGATCCATAGCTACACAAATACAGAAAAAGTATGGCAAAAAATGGAGATCATAAATGACGCCGGGTTTAATTAAACCTGTTTTAAAAAGCATGGTATGTTCGCCGATGGAATTTTCGGTAAAAGATAAATTTAAGTTGACTCTGGGTATCGCATTTTGGATAATGATGGTTTTGCTTGTTTTCAAACCGTTTGGTTTACAAAACCACCCCTGGGAATACGTTGCAAAAATAAGTATTGGATTCGTTCTTATCAATTCGAGTGCTTTGG
>CAYVDX010000299.1:0-5280 GCA_964450485.1 uncultured Calditrichaceae bacterium | reverse complement strand
AAAGCCCCCCGGGGTTACCGCGGAAGTTCCACCAACAGGACGCGTTCAACATTGGGAATCGCTTCGAGCCGTTGCCGCAAGCCGCCGTTCCATTTTCCTTCCACGTTAAAAATGTTCACCGCCATCTGTTTATCCGTTTGGCGGCCGGAGGAAACGTGGGTGATGTTGATGTTATCTTCCGCCAACAGCGTGCCGACCTTGCCGATAATGCCCGGCACATCGCGGTTCTCGACGATGACGATTTTTTCATTCAGATCCGCATCAACCGTGTAATTTCCAAACTCAATCAGCCGGTAATGATTCTTCGCGTAGATGGTGCCGCCGAGATGGATCATGCCCTTGTCCGTGTGAAAATCGCAAGCGATAAAGTTGGTGTGGCTGGTCAGGGGGCGATCCTTTTTGCTGATTTCGATATTCACGCCTTTTTCGCGGGCGATGGCGATGGAATTAACCATGTTGATCAAATCAACGCTGTGATTTTCCGTCTTGCTGCCGGATTTTAGCGCGCCGGCCAGCAAATGCGAGGCGATGGGCGTGTCCGGTAAATGGATGATGTCGCCGTACAGGCGAATGGCCACTTCTTTTAAGCGACCGGGCTTGAATTGGCTGAACAGCGATCCCAACCGATCGGCCAGGGCAAAATACGGCGCGATGATCGGCTGTATTTTTTCATCGACACTCACGAAATTGATGGCGTTCAACGCCACGCCCTTGCGGAAATATTCGATCATTTGCTGCAAAATCTGATCCGCGACTTTGGTCTGCGCTTCCTCCGTGGATGCGCCCAGGTGCGGCGTGGCCGTCACTTTCGGGTGCCGCGCCAAATCCCAATTCTCCGGCGGTTCCGACTCGTAAACATCAATCGCGGCCATGGCAACCTTGCCGCTGTTCAAGGCCTCGATCATGTCTTTTTCATTAATAATTCCGCCGCGCGCGCAGTTCACAAACACCACGCCGTCCTTGCAAAGTTTCAGGGTTTCCGCATTGATCAGGTTGAGCGTTTCCGGCATTTTGGGCACGTGCGGGGTGATGATGTCCGACCGCGCCAGCAATTCCCTGAACCCGACCAATTCCACAATCGCCCCTACCTGTTTCAATTGATCAAGCAGTTGGAAATCAGCGCCCGATATTCCTGCTTCAGCGTTTTTCGGTTGTGTTTTTATTGATTTTTTGCTATCATAAAACATGCCTGAAATGTATTTTTGTCGCGGTAAATAAAAAGCGTTATACAATGTTTCAGTGAAGGCTTTCCTTTTATTGAGGGGTTTTGTGCCCCGGAAAAGTTAGACACGAAATGAATAATCGATGGTAATTGTAAATCCCACACACTTCATTGCCAAATCGTTAGCCATCAACGCGGAATTGGCGTCGTTCAGAAAGGTTGTTGCGAAAAAGCATGGGAAACCCGGTTCCGGGTTAGCCGGGAAAATGTTACGGATATGATCGGGGTCTATCCATGAAAACGTTTCAAACAGCGCTCATCTGTTTTTGGATAGGAATGGTTTCATCGGTCATTTCAGCAAAAGAGACCTTAAAAGCAACCTTTCCGGGCGCCGCGCCGCCTGCGCTAAAATTTAGCGCGCCAGGGCGTGAATCCGGTCTAAGCGCCGGCGTTGCTTACTGCATCATTCAGGATCACCGCGGGTTTATCTGGGTTGCCACGGAAAACGGTCTGAGCAAGTACGATGGCCGCCGGATCACCAATTTTAGACATATTCCGGGTGATTCCACCACGATTTCCAACAACACGGTGCGGGTTATTTTTGAGGATAGCCGCAACCGGCTTTGGATCGGCACTGGCAACGGCTTGAACTTGTTGATCGAGGCGACGCCGGGATCAGCGGGGAGCACTTCCCGGCAGCGTTTTTTATGGTTCAAACACGATCCCAACTATTCGCAAAGCCTCAGCAATAATGACGTTCGCGATATTGTCGAGGATGGCGTTGGCAATTTGTGGATCGGCACAACGCGCGGTCTAAACCGATTGGTTGAACCTGCGGCGGCACAAAGTCGTCCGAAAAAATTTCACTTTGAAAATTTTCTACACGATTCACTAAACGCCGGCAGCCTGAGTAATAACAACATCACACGCATGCTCCCGGACAAATTTGATACACAGACCGTCTGGATCGGCACCCTGGGTGGCGGCTTGAACCGCCTGAACACCCACGACGAATCCTTCCGCGCATATCAAATCGATAAAAAGAATACCCGCGCCATTTCCAGCAATTACGTGATGGGCTTGCACCAGGATGAGCGTGGGCGTCTTTGGATTGGCACCTATCGCGGGGGATTGAACCTGTTTGATGCGCGCAATGACCGGTTTTATCACTACAAATCAACCCCGGGCGATCCATTCAGTCTTCCCAACGACCGGGTGTACGCCATCCGTGAAGATGCTTACGGGCGGTTATGGATCGGCACATTCGGCGGGGGCGTTGCGCTTTTGCAACCGCCGGATACGCCCGCCCCGGATCATCCGGCGCGTCTTTCCGCCAGGTTTATCCGCTATCAACACGACGAACGGCGGCTCAACAGCCTGCCCAACGATTTTGTGCGAAATTTATTTATCGACCGCGCTGGGAACCTGTGGGCGGCGACCAACCAGGGCGTGAGCAAATGCGATCTTAAACCGGCGAAATTTACCCATGTTAAGCGCGATCCGCATCAAAAGAACTCCCTGGGAGACAACACCGTGCTGGCCATCCGCGAAAGTCGCGCCGGAGATCTATGGATTGGACACGCCAGGGGGCTGGACCGCATTGATAAACAGGGCGATTTTCATCATTATAAAATTGACCATCGCAACCCCGCCAGCCCCGGCGGGTTTGTAGATGCGATTGCCGAGGCGCCCGGCGGGAGCATTTGGTTGGGCACATTCGGCGGCGGTTTATACCGGCTCGATCCGCAAAAAAACCGCTTGATCCAATTTCAACATGCGCCGGAAAATCCGGCCGGACTGCCCAGCAGCCGGGTCACAAATCTACATTTTGATCGCCGGGGTCATTTATGGATTGCCACGCCGGCCGGTCTCTGCAAGTTAGACGCAGCGGCGATTCCGGCAAGGGATATTGATTTGCAAATCCATAAATTTCAAATATTTACTGCTGATAGTAGCAGCGCGGCATTCAGCAGCAACCGAATCACCTGCATCTATGAAGACCGGGAGGGGATGCTATGGATCGGCTCGATGAACGGGCTAAATCGTTTTAATCCGTCAACCGGGAAAACGACCTTGTTCATATCCGCCGACGCGGGGGGGGGAAGCGGGTTGAGCCATTCGGCGATTTATGCCATTCTACAAGACCCCAAAAATGCCGCAACGATGTGGATCGGGACGGAAAACGGGTTGAATAAATTGCAATGGCGCGAAGAAATTTCCGCGGATACGCCCCCGACAATCACCCGTTATTTTGAAGGCGACGGGCTGCCCGGCAGTTACATCTGCGCCATTCTGGACGATAACGACGGCCGGTTGTGGATAGCGACTCACCGGGGCATCTGCAAGATGGATGACCGGTTGGCCGCCGGGCAAAAATTTCGCGGCTACACCCTGAACGATGGTTTGCAAAGCCTGAAATTTTTTGAAAACGGTGGATTCAAAAGCGCCGCCGGCGAGTTATTTTTCGGTGGGATCAACGGATTCAACCGCTTTTTTCCCGACCGGGTACGCGATAATCCATATCCGCCGCCAGTGGTGATTACCGCCTTTAAAAAATTTGACCGTCAGGTGCTGGATGCCGCGGGGCTGGCGCAAATCAAACAGTTGGTGTTGAATGCTAATGACCGCTTTTTTTCTTTTGAATTAGCGGCGTTGGATTTTACGAATCCTTCCGGAAATCAATACGCTTACCAAATGCAGGGCTTTGACGAAGGTTGGAATGTTGTCGGGAACCGCTATCACGTCAGTTACACCAATCTCAATCCCGGCAAGTATCTTTTTCGCGTGAAGGCCGCTAACAACGACGGTGTGTGGAACGAGACCGGCGTATCGCTGCCGATCATTATCCGGCCGCCCTATTGGCAAACCTGGTGGTTTCGTTTGCTGGCCGCGGGCGCGTGCCTGGGATTGCTGTGGTTGGCTTATCAATATCGCGTCAAACGGTTGTTGGAATTAGAGCGAATGCGGGTGCGCATTGCCAGCGATTTGCACGACGACGTCGGATCGACGCTTACAAAAATTTCGCTTTATTCGGATATCATCCGCAACGGCGGCGACCCGGGAAACGAGCAGTCGCTGGTCAGGCGCATCGGTGAGATGAGTCGGGAATTGGTTACCAATATGAGCGATATTGTCTGGTCAATTGATGCGCGCAACGATTCGGTCGGGGACCTGTTGGATCGCATGCGCGATTTTGCATTCAGCATGTTGTCTCCCAGGCAAATTGATGTAAAATTTGAAATTATCGGATTGGATGACGCTAAAAAACTACCGGCCGATATTCGTCAAAACCTATACCTTGTTTTTAAGGAAGCAATCACCAATATTGCTCGACACGCCGAGGCAAGGCAGGTTGAGGTGCAACTGCACAATGAAAAAAAACAGTTCACCATGCGCATTTATGATAATGGCCGTGGGTTTGATGTTGAACAGGCGTCGCGCGGCCATGGCCTTCGTAACATGAATATGCGCGCCGGACGTATTCACGGGCAATTAAAACTGGAAAACCAGCGCGGCACGTCCGTCATCATTACCGCGAAAGGACTCTAAGGGCATCTACCACATGTTTATGTGGGTTTACTTTTAATTATTCTGACGGTATTTTAAACCATGATACACATCGGCATAGTTGAGGACGACAACGATATTCGATTGGCGATTGAAAATTTTCTGAATCGTCAGCCGGGTTTTTTCTGCCAGTTATCAACACCATCAGTGGAAGAATTTTTAAATGCCCTGAAGGAAACGCCCGCGCCTCAGGTCATTTTGATGGACATCGGCTTGCCGGGAATGTCCGGAATTGACGGCATTCGCCTGATCAAATCGCGCTATCCCGGGGTGGACATTATCATGCTCACGGTATATCACGATTCTCACAAAATTTTCAACTCCCTGTGCGCCGGGGCTTCCGGCTATTTGCTGAAAAACACCCCGTTAGAGGAAATTAAAACCGCCATCGAAACCCTGCATGAAGGCGGCGCGCCCATGTCGCCGCAGATTGCCCGCAAGGTCATCCGGTATTTTCAACCGAAAAAAAAGCGGGTCAAAAAATCGCCGCTGACGCCGAAAGAGTCGGAAATTGTCATCGCCCTGGTGGATGGCCTGAGTTACAAAATGAT
>CAYVDX010000298.1:0-5285 GCA_964450485.1 uncultured Calditrichaceae bacterium | reverse complement strand
AGCGAACTCAACGGGCGGTTCTTGCGATCCGCGGATTCACCGGACGTGCTGATTTTAGACCCGGGAATTTCGGCGTCCGCTACCACCCAAAGTGAAAATTCTATTTTTGTCCATCCGTTGGACAACACAAAAGTGCTAAATTCAAATAATTCTACCGACAATCCCGTCAACAGCGTATTTGGCACCAGCGGATTTGGTTCAAGCGATGGCGGGCAGACCTGGGCCGGGCAGATCAGCGGTACCGGCGGCGACAATGGCGGCGACCCCGCGGTCGTGATTGGGCGAAATGGCACATACTATGTCGGCTACATTGCCGCGGACGGTGGGCAGGGCGTTGCGCGTTCCACAGATGAAGGCGCAACCTGGACGCACGCTCAAGTCGCGACAGGCCCGGGCGGGTTCAATGATTTGTTAGACAAGAATCATCTCTGGATCGATAACAGCGCGGGCAGCCCGCATGAAGGTAATCTTTATGCCGCCTGGACCCGCTTTCAAACCGGGAGCCCGAATGATGGGCAAGTAGAAGTCTCACGCTCAACCGATGGCGGACTGACCTGGAGCGCCCCGGTGGAAGTAACCAGCAATTTACCCGGTTTCAAGCAAGGGGTGCATATCCAAACCGCCGGCGACGGCACTGTATATGCCGCTTACGTTGTTTACAACGGCATCGGTCTTACCGATGAACCGGCTTACGGCATTTCCGTTTCAACCGACGGCGGCGCAACCTGGACGAAAGGACAATATATTATCCAAAATACAAAAGGCGTGCGGGTCACCGGTGTTGGCAAAAGCGGTATTCGCGCGGCTTCTTTTCCAGTTACGGCGGTCGATGTCAGCGGCGGCGCGCGCGACGGCAATATTTATATGGTCTGGCCGAATATCGGCGTGCCGGGCGTCAATACCGGCTCGGATGTTGATGTTTACATGGTTCGCTCCACCGACGGCGGCGCGACCTGGTCAACCCCGATTCGCGTCAACCAGGACGCCGCCGGCCAAGGAAAAAAGCATTTTGCAACCTGGATCACCTGCGATCCGGAAACCGGCAATTTGAGTGTGATATTTTATGATGATCGCAACGTGGGCGCCTTAGAAGCAGAAGTGTATGTGGCAAATTCGTTCGACGGCGGTGATACCTGGGATGAGACCAAGGTCAGCGATGTAAGTTTTACGCCAACACCCATTGTCGGGTTGGCCGGCGGCTATTTTGGCGATTACCTGGGCATTACCGCGCGCGGGGGGCGGGTTTACCCTTGCTGGACAGACAATCGCAGCGGTCATGCGTTGACATATACTTCACCCTTTCTTTTGGCGGATTTGGAAGACCCCAATCCGCCGAGCAGCGTTTCCGCGTTCAGCGATTTTAATACCCCCACATCCGTGGCGTTGAGTTGGACGGATCCGGCGACGCTGGTAAACGGCACGCTGATCGGCCCCGGAGATTTTACGATCGAAATTGAACGCGACGGCGCGCCGATCGCTTCAGTGCCCGGCGGCGCGCAATCCTTCATCGACAACGGCACAACCGCGCAGCGCGCTTTGATCGACGGCCAGCTTTATCGCTACTCGCTTTTTGCCAAGCTGGTTTCAAATGACAGCACCAGCCTTTCAATTTCAGCATCTGCTTATGCCGGCGGCGCACCCACGCCATCTGAGCCGACAGGCTTGGTTTGTTCGGCAACCGAAACTTTCGCGACATTGACCTGGAGCGACCCGACAACCCAAATCGATGGAACGGATTTGGATGATTTGGATTCCATCCGGGTGTATCGCAACGGCGCGTTGGTGGGACGTGCAGCAGCGGGAGCGCAATCCTTCGTGGATACGCCGCCGCTGGGGTTCACTTACACGTACACAGTGACGGCCGTTGATAATGAATCGCCCAAAAATGAAAGCGCGGCCAGCAATGCGGTTCAGTGTTTTGTAGGCAGTACGCCCAGCTATCTTGTCTGGGTGGGTTCGAATGCCGGCGGCAGTGCGCCGGCCAGCGGCGACAGCCTTTTTCAGGCGTTGGTCAACAACGGTGAAGGTGTGTTTTTGTCAAATAACCTGTTTGAATTCGGCGCTGATCTCAGTATCTATAAAGCTGTGTTTGTGGTTTTGGGAGTTTTCGCGAATAACCACATTCTTGGCGCAGGTAGCGCTGAAGCGACTGCATTGGAAACATATTTGCAAAACGGCGGCTGTATTTATATGGAAGGCGCGGATTGTTACAATTACGACCCGGATAACGCCAGCGGGCATAATATTCGCCCCTGGTTTGGATTAAATGACGGCAACGACGGCGGCGCGGATGTCTCCGGCGTCAACGGTTTGAATGATCTGTCTGCATTTTCGTTCACATATTCCGGTGAGAATAATTTTATGGATGAATTAGTGCCAAACGGTTCCACTGTCATCTGGCAAAACAATGCAAACACAGATATTTCCGGGGTGTTTTACAACGGGTTTGGCAGCGGACGCGCCATTGGCGTGGTTCCGCAATTCGGCGGTATGAATAGTGCGACAGCTCAACCCAAGCGAAAAGTGCAAAGATCAAATTTGCCGAAAATTAAAGGGCCGGTGGTTCGTAAAAGCAACCGGGATTGGTTTGTCAAAAAGGCCGCTTATTACCCGGAACGAAAAGCCAATCGTCCCCGGATCGAAGATTTGTTGAAAGCGGACAACGGCAGCGTCACTATTTTGGCGAATAACCAGACCGATTTGATGGCGGCGTACCTGGCGCTTTTTGATCACGGCGCGCCCACGACATCCTTTAGCCTCACTTATAATTCCGGATGGAATCTCATCGGCTTGCCGCTGCACGTGGCGGACAGCAGTTATCAAACGCTCTATCCCGACGCATTGAGCGGCACGCTGTTTAGTTACAACGGCAGCTACCAGGCGGATACACTGCTGACCATGGGAGAAGGCTATTGGCTCAACTTCGGCGCATCCAGCGCGGTTTCCATGACCGGCGTTGCTGCGACGGCGGCGACCATAACGTTGGATCCGGGTTGGAATCTCATTTCTCCGCCGTCTTGCAATATTGATACGGCAAACATCAGCGATCCGGGCGGCATCGTTGTGCCGGGGACTTACTTTGGATTTAACGGCGCGTATGTGAGCGCCGCCACGCTGGAGCAGGGGCGCGGTTATTGGGTGAATGCGACAGACAGCGGGCAAATCACATTGACATGCGTTGCGGCTGCATTGGCGAAAGCGTCAACTTATGCGCCAAACGTCGTCGCCGGCGTGGATTTGCGGGAAAACGCCCGGCTGGTCTTGCATGACGCCGGCGGCGCGGAACAAACGCTGTTTTACAATGTTGCCCTGGATGAAAAAACGGATCGTCGCAGCTTCAGCCTGCCGCCGGTGGCCCCGCACGGATTCGACGCCCGCTTTGCCGGGGATATGCGCCTCAGCCAAGGCCCCGAAGCGCTCATCAAAATTCAGGCAGACGCTTTCCCGGTGACGGTTCGCGTGGAAAACCTTGTCGCAACCAATGGCGACGAATATGTGCTGGAAGCATTGACTGGTAATGAAGTCGCGGCAACCTATCCGCTGCGCGACGGCGGAATCATTGAAATCGCCAACGAAAGCGTTTCGGCGCTGCGGCTGACCAGGCTGTCCGCCGTGATCCCGACAACATTCGCGGTCGATCAAAATTATCCCAATCCCTTCAACCCGACCACGGAAATTCGCTATGCGCTTCCCGAAAAAAGCGACGTGCAAATTATTGTTTACAATACGCTTGGGCAAAAGGTTCGCACCTTGCTTTCCGCCAAGCAGGAAGCCGGTTTTCACACCGTCACCTGGGATGGCGTCAACGATTTTGGACAGCAGGTCGCCAGCGGAATTTACCTGTATCGCGTCACCGCCGGCCGGAATTCCGCAATTAAGAAAATGATTTTGTTGAAGTGATGGGTTAAAATTATTTATTTTGAACCTCGCTTGAAAAAGCGGGGTTCTTTTTCTTGTTTATAAAATGTTTACTGAATGAGTGATGAAAATAGATCATTCAAAAAATCAGCATGATAGGAACGAGGAGCAGCCATGGCTCGACACAAAAACCCGGTTTGGATAATTGTTTTCATCACCTGCTGTGCGGTGACAGCACTGGCGAAACAATCGCCGGAGATTTACAGCGAGGTGAAAATTTATCTGCAAGACCAACAGCAAATTGCAACGCTGGCGCAGGCCGGGTTGATTTTTGATCACGCGCATGTTGAAAAAACCGCTGGCGGCGTTGCGATTACCACTGTGGTGAACAGCGCAGAGCGAAACGTGCTGGCAGGCAGCGGCGTGGCGTTTGATGTGCAAATCGAAGATATGAGCAAAGCGTTTTTGGCCAAACCGCAACTCAGCGCAGCGGAGCGGCAGCAAATCCGCGCAAGCAGCACCGTGCAGGGCTTTGAATTCGGCAGCATGGGCGGTTTTTACACCCTTGCCGAAGCCGAGACGGAACTGGATTCCATGCGCTTGCTCTATCCGAATTTGATCACAGCCAAACAATCCATCGGCGTTTCGCATGAGGGGCGCAATATCTGGATGGTCAAGATTTCCGACAATCCGGATGTGGACGAAGCCGAGCCGGAAGTGCTTTACGACGCCCTGCATCACGCCCGGGAGCCGGAAAGCCTGATGGCCAATATTTATTTCATGTATTATTTGCTGGAAAATTACGGCAGCGACCCGGAAGTCACCTATTTGGTGGATAACCGCGAGCTGTATTTCGTGCCGGTCGTGAATCCCGACGGCTATGTTTACAACCAGTCCACCAATCCCAATGGCGGCGGGTTTTGGCGCAAAAATCGCCGCAATAACGGCAACGGTTCGATGGGCGTGGATTTAAATCGCAACTACGGTCATAACTGGGGATACGACAACACCGGCTCCAGTCCGAACAGCAGCAGCGATACCTATCGCGGTCCCTCGGCTTTTTCCGAGCCGGAGACGCAAGCGATGCGGGATTTGTGCAACAGCCGCGATTTTAAGCTGGCGTTGAATTATCACACTTATTCCAATTTACTGATCTATCCCTGGGGCTACATCGCTTCGTTTTTGACGCCGGATTCCGCGGTTTACATTGAATACGCCTCGGACATGACCCAGTTTAACGGCTACACCTACGGTACCGGCGATCAAACCGTCGGCTATTTGGTCAACGGCGATTCCGACGACTGGATGTACGGCGAGCAAATTAGCAAGAACAAGATTTTGGCGATGACCCCGGAAGTGGGCAGTTTTAGCGATGGATTTTGGCCGTCGCAGAGCCGGATTTATCCGCTGGCGGAGGAGAATGTTTA
>CAYVDX010000297.1:0-5292 GCA_964450485.1 uncultured Calditrichaceae bacterium | reverse complement strand
GTTGAGGTGGGAACAACTAACAAAACACATCTCAAGGATTATCAGTCAGTTATCTCGTCTAAAACCGGGGCATTGTTAAAGGTTCACACCAGCAATTATCGCGTGTTGGGTTTTACCAAAAGCGTTCCGGTGAAAGCGTTGAGCGCACTTGCCAATGACCGCGATTTGCCGCTGCTGTACGACATGGGCAGCGGCGCGTTGGAAGATTTGCAGCAGTGGGGAATGGCCCGCGAGCCGCTGGCGAGCGAAATGATCGACGCCGGGGTGGATGTGATTACCTTTAGCGGCGATAAATTGCTGGGCGGGCCGCAGGCCGGTATCATTGCCGGGAAGCGGAAGTATCTGCAAAAGCTTCGCAAAAATCACCTGACCCGCGCATTGCGCTGTGATAAACTAATTCTCGCTGCTTTGGAAGCGACGCTGCGGCAGTATTTGCAACCGGAGAATTTACCGGAAACGCTGCCCGCCGCCCAATTGCTGACCATGCCCGTGGCGACGCTGCGGGAGCGTGCCGAGCGCGTCAAAACGTCGCTAAAAAATACGCGTTTGAATATCGAAATTGTCGAAACATTTTCGCAGGTGGGCAGCGGCGCATTGCCGTTGGAAAAATTGCCGTCGATTGCCCTGCGCGTCACTTCTGCGCGATTCTCCAGCAAAAAGCTGGCGGAAAAACTGCGCGAATATTCCCCGCCGATTGTCGGTTATGTGCAGGATGATGCGTTATTGCTGAACTTACGAACGGTGCATGAGGATGAAGTGGATTTGATTTTGGCGGCGTTTGAGGGGTTAAAATAGCATGGCGTAAAAATTTCCATAATTTACAAATTTTGTGTTTCGGCACAATAATAATTCGTGCTATATTAAAAAAACGATTTAAGAGGTGGTATTAAAATGAAAGCAATAGAATTTCGAACAAAAATAAAAAATGGTGTAATAGAAATCCCCCAAAAACACATTGATCAAATTAATGAAAATGTGCGAGTTATTATTATTTCCGAAGAAAGCGCTGGCGGAGTGGACATTATTGAGAAACTTATTAACAATCCTATAAAACTTAAAGCGTTTAAACCTCTTTCCAGGGACGAAATATATGAGCGGAATTAAAAAAAATGCTGTTTCTTGTTTTATTGATTCAAATGTCTGGCTGTATGCTTTTATTGAGACGTCAAGCAAAGATGAAAACCGCAAAAGGCAGATTGCAAAAAAAATCGTTCAGGTAGATAATATATTCATCAGCACCCAGGTAATTAATGAAGTTTGTGTCAATTTTCTCAGAAAAACCAGTGTAACGGAAGAGGAAATTCAAGCACTAATTTTATCCTTTTACAACAAGTTTACAATTGTTGAATTGGATACAAATGTTTTGCTAACCGCATCTCGATTAAGAGATAAATATAGCTTTTCTTTTTGGGATAGTATTATTGTTTCGACAGCATTTAACGCTGATTGCGAGATTTTTTATTCAGAGGACATGCAAGACGGCTTTAAGGTTGAAGAAAAATTAAGAACTATAAATCCATTTAAATTTGATAATGAGAAAAAATAAAGACGCTGAACGAAAAAAATGCAGCTTATGTTTTACCAATAACGTTCAGATCATATCTTCAAATACAATAAAATTATAACTCCCGCGATGCTCAAAAACGTGCTTTTTTCCGAGCGCAAAGCGGCTGCAAAATCCGGCGGAAACAGGTTTTTGGATCGCGTCCGCCGCAAAAAAGGCAGCCAGGCCGGCACATTATCCTGATACGTTTTGTATTCGTTGCCAAAAAGTATTTGCAATGATTGCGCTTCAGCCGCTTCGATAAAATAATATTGCAAGCCAAAATATCCCCACACGAAAAACAGAAAATACGGCATCCACAAATCTGCCATGATGGTCACGCCGGTGTAAATGATGAGATTGCCTAAATATATCGGGTTACGCAGGTACGCGTACGGGCCGCGGGTGACCAGCCGCGACGCCAGGATTGTTCGCTCGCGGGTTTCGCGGCCGGCATAGGCGACGCTCCAAATTCGCAATAATTCCCCGGCAATAATCAGCAAGATTCCCATGGAAAAGGATGCGCCGGATGGGCGGGCAAAAAGAATGAATATGAGCACAATCGGATAAGGCGTGTAACCGCGAATTTTGAATAAAAATTTACCGAAGTTGCCAGTGATTTTTGACCAATTTTGTGTGTTCATCAATGCTGTTCAATATGAGCTGTGCGACGCGTAAAGCCCGGTATCCGTCTTCCGCGGTCACCGGCGGTGTTGTGTTGCTGACGATCGATTGACAAAAAAGCCGCAATTCGTGCCGCAGGGGATTGATATCCGTTTTTTTCAGACGCGTGTAACGGATCTCTTTTGTTTCAAGGCCCTTTTCAATTTTTCCCAGGGAAAATGCCAAACTGTTTTGAGGTAGTTGGAAATCATCCCGGCTGTCAATGCGGTAAAGTTCCGAAATTCCCGTCAAAAAATCAACCGAGATATAGCTGTCCGGTTGAAAAAAGCGCATTTTTCGCATTTTTTTTACGGAAATGCGGCTGGCGGTAACGTTTGCCACACACCCGTTTTCAAATAAAAGCCGGCAGTTAGCGATATCCTCGTTGGGCGAAATGACCGAAACGCCGCTGGCGTCCACTGATTTGACCGGGCTTTTGACAAAGCTGAGAATCAGATCGATATCGTGAATCATCAGATCCATTACCACGGCGACGTCCGTGCCGCGTGGGTCGAAATTCGCCATGCGATGCGCTTCGATAAACAGCGGATTAATTTTCAGCGGTTCAAGGGCCATAATCGCCGGGTTAAAGCGTTCGATATGCCCGACCTGTAGGTTGAGGTTCCGCTCGTTTTTCAGGCGGATAAGTTCCGCGGCTTGTGCCGGCGTTTCGACGAACGGCTTTTCCACAAAAACATGGCGTCCGGCAAGCAGTGCTTGTCTGGCGAGTTCAAAATGGGTTGTTGTCGGAGTAACAATGCAGATCGCAGCGATTTTTTGGAGAAGCCGGGCAAAATTGTCGAAAACCGGCGCGCCAAATTCCCTGGCAATGGCTTCAGCGCGATCGCGATTGACGTCAAAAACGCCGACAAGTTCCGCTTCGGGCGCTTGTTTTAGTTGCAAGGCGTGCCGCCGTCCCAAATGCCCCACGCCGGCGATGCCGATTTTTATTTTTTGTGAATTGTAAGCGTTTATAATGGACATACCCCAAATCGGCAATCAAAGACTTCGTTCCGTCGAATCGATCAGCTCGTACTCCTTTCGCCCATCGACTGCCCGGAAGGTGTAAACAAATTCTTTCCCGTCCGCGTAATAAATCCAGCGCATATAGGGGTTTGGAATCGGGTCGAGACTGTGATCATCGATTTTGTCCGGCGTACCGTTCGAAATGTAAACTTTGCCCAAATCGGTTTGCCAGCCTAACCGGCGTTTGGTTGAAAATCGTGCCAGCGAGGAATCCACGCGAGAGTAAAATTCTTTTTTTAATTCATTAAAAGGTGTTCCGGGCGTTGGATCGCGCGCTTCCCAAAATTCCCGCAATTTTTGGGTGCGCTCCTCACGATTGCCGTCAGTCAGCGCCTTGAATTCTGTTTCATCCACGATGTATTGAAGCGGCTTAACCGCAAGTTCTTCATCCCAAAGGCTGATGGGTTTGTCGAACCAAACCACATCGAAGGGGACAATTTTGCGGGTTGAATCTCCCTTGAAATAATACATGGTTTTCAGGCGATATTTGCCTTCGTATAAAAGCGTCGCCGGAACAACCACTTTTCCCGAAGCAAGCGGGTTGCTGCCGGAGAGGGTGGTGTCTTTCAGGAACGTCGTTTCACCGCTTTCAGCGTTGATCAGCTCTATTTTTACCGGAATCACGGTGCTGTCTGCCCGCCAAACCTGCAAAAATAGCCCCATGTCCCGGTTAAAATCCCAACTCATTTGCAGCGACGAGGGATAATTGGTAATGGGGATAAAATTTTGCTGGAATGTTAAAATGTGGGGATAATAAAAAAGCGGCGGTGAGGCATAAAAATCAGATGTTTCGGCTAAAGTCAGTTTTTGGCGAAAAGCAAGCGCGCGTTCCCCGTTTTGATCGCGATATTTGAGCAAAATATCGTATTTTCCCGGGGGCAACGCCGCGGAATCCGCGGTAAAATGAATGCGGCGTTTGTCCCTGGTTTGGTCGAAATCCGCCACGGAAAACGTCGTCTGCCAAATCCGGGAAACAACCACGCCGGTTTTGCGATTCTTAAAATGCGCTTCCAACTCTGCCTTGGCGGTGTATTGATCGCCATCGATAACAAATTGAAAAAAACGGTTGCTGATTTCCACCGGAATGTAAACAGCGTATCGCCCATCCCCCTGGTACACCGGATACGCACGAAACAAAAGGGGCGTTTTTTGGGGATACTGTCCTTTAAAATAGGGTTTTTGATAGATTTCCTGGTATGGCGATTGCGAAAACAGCGGCAAGCTCAACAGCGTGATGATGAAAAAGCGTGCAAGTGAGACTCTCATATTTTCCTCGGGTTGATTCCTTTGCATTCAGCATTTTTAAATGTAATTAAGTTGGCTTTATACGCCGACAACGGGTTTTGGATTCCTAAACGGCGCAAAATAGCCTGTCGAGTTAACGTAGTCATCCTTTTTTTTACTTTTTTCCCGAAAAATGTGGGGCACCTGACAAAAATGGTTTAGCCCTTGTTTTTTTGATTAAAGCCTGTTAAAATCGAACGGAATTTGTTTTGTTTGAATATTTCCGGGCTTTAGTTTACCAAAATGTGGGACAAATGTGATACGCTGGCCAAACAAAATCGCGGCTGAACCGGAAAAGTTTTTCCTATTCAACAGGGAAAAAGTGATCGGATTTGGAGACCGATTTAAAGTATATAATAAACTTAAATTCAATAAAAACAATTTTTTATTTATTTCTCTAACAAAAATGTGCACAGTTTTTGTATGTAATTGGGATTGTATCAAAAAATAGAGAGGCGTGATATTAAATTTACAGATACAATACGTTCGTTGTGCTTCAGAAGTTGCGTTACAAAAAAAATCTACAATAAAATCCAATCATTTTTATTTCCCGAATCGTTTGGCGGCGTTGTTGTGCGTTAAACATGGGAATCATCGTTAAATTATCGTTTATCCCAAATTATTGATTAATGATCCACGTTGTACTAACCGCGGGAGGAAAAATATGACGTAACGAATTAATATTGGTTGTAAGTTTGTAATTAATTTACCCTATTAAATCATTTTGTATGGAGACAGAGAGATGAGTAAAACCAAAATACTCTTGCTAACGTTAT
>CAYVDX010000296.1:0-5299 GCA_964450485.1 uncultured Calditrichaceae bacterium | reverse complement strand
AAATCCGGCACATTGCCGGGCAATGGCAGCGGCGGGGGCGATTGCATCCCGGAAAAATTGATCTTAGGAATGCTGCGAATCAACGCCGCCGTGTAGGGATGCCGGGGATTTTTGAAGAGCCGGGCGGTTTCATTTTGTTCCAAAATTTGCCCCGCATACATTACCGCAACGCGGTCGGCCATTTGCGAAACAATCGCCAGGTCGTGTGTGATCAACAGCAACGCAAGCCCAAACTCTGCTTTTAGCTCGTTTAGCAGCGATAATATCTGGCTTTGCAAAGAGACGTCCAATGCCGTGGTCGGCTCATCCGCGATGACCAGCTTTGGACGACATGCCAGGGCAATCGCGATCAGCGCTCGCTGGCGCATGCCGCCGCTCAACTGGTGCGGATACGCGCGATAGAGCTGTTCCACGTTCGACAAACGGACTTTTTCCATTAATTCCATCGCGGAAAAACGGGCGGATTTGCGATCCATCCGAAAATGATGGCGATAGACTTCGGCGATTTGCTCGCCCACGCGCATCACCGGGTTGAGCGCGGATAGCGCATCTTGCAAAATCAAACCGATTTCTTTTCCCCGGATTGCTCGCATCTCCGATTCCGGCAGACGCAAAATGTCTTTGCCATTGAAAAAAATCTCGCCGTTGCTAATTTTTCCCGGCGGCGGGACCAATCGCAAAATCGAAAGCGCGGTGACAGACTTTCCGCTGCCGGATTCGCCGACCAATGCCACGGTTTCCCGGGGATCAATTTGCAAATTCATCCCGTCAACGGCGGTCAGCCGCCCGTTTTTGCCGGTAAAAACCGTGGACAGCGATTTTATGTCAAGCAGTGAATTCATAGCGTTTTTTTAATCCGTCGCCAATAAAGTTTAAGCTCACGGTTGTCAGCGCAATTGCAATCCCGGGAAACAGGGTAATCCACCACGCGGTTGAGAGCACATTCTGACCGTCGTTAATGATGGCGCCCCAACTGGCCGTGGGCGGCTGCACGCCGAATCCCAAAAAACTCAGGGCTGATTCGATCAAAATGATATCGGCGGTTCGGAGGATCACAAATGCGAAAAGCATTGCGAGCACGTTTGGCAGCAAATGTCGAAACATAATTTTTCCCGGGGATAATCCCGAAGCATGTGCCTTTAAAATAAACGCGCGCTGTTTTAATGAATGTATTTCAGCGCGCACCAGCCGGGTAATATCCATCCAACCGGTGAGCACCAGCACGGCGATCAGCCAAAACAGACCGACGCCAAAAAGCGCCATGCAGGTGATTGTCAAAAAAAGGATGGGAAACGCTAAAAAAAGATCGACGATTCCCATAATGAACCGATCAAACCAGCCGCCGAAGTAACCGGCAATCACGCCGAGGATTGCGCCGATGAGGGTTGCCGGGATCACCACGCCCATGCCGATGGATAAGGAGATTCGCCCGCCGTAAAGCACGCGCGTAAAAATATCCCGCCCAAATTGATCCGTGCCGAACCAATGCTGTCCGGAAGGGCTTAAAAAACGATTGAGTGACGGGGATAACTGCGCATCCGGCTGATACGACGACAGCCACGGTGCAAACAAGGCCGCGAAAACAATGAGTGCAAAAATAAACGCGCCGGCATACCCGGGCTTATGCTGTTGAAATTTTGAAATCATTTCTATTTTTGTGAACCGTTTTTTTATGAACAAAAAAATGCGGCAGCGACGCCGCTACGATTTACAGCGCATTTTTCAACATTACGCGCGGATCCGCGAAACGATAAAGCACATCCGCCAGTGCATTTCCCGCAATGACCATCAAGGCGGCGATGAAATTTATGGCCATTAAAACCGGGTAATCCTTTGTTAGAATGGCTTCATACGCAATTCTGCCCATTCCCGGCCAGGCGAAAATCACTTCGATAATCAACGCGCCGCTTAACAAAAAGGGAAAGTATAAACCGAACAAAGTGATCACCGGGAGCAGCGCGTTTCGGAGCGCGTGTTTAAAATAAACCGATGTTTGTGACAAGCCTTTCGCATGGGCTAATTTGATAAAATTCTGACCAAGGATTTCCTGAATTTCGCCGCGCACGTAGCGAGCGGTGCCGGCCGCCCCGGCGAGCCCAAGTATCGTCGCGGGCAGCAGCAAATGTTTAATCCGATCAATGAGTTGTGCCCAGGCGTCAAAATTTTGTGCATTTAATGCAGACATCCCTGACGCCGGGAGCCAATGTAAGATAAGGCTGAATAGCAAAACACCCAATAATGCTAACCAAAAAAGAGGAATCGCGTAAAACACAAGTCCGGCAACATCCAGCGCCCTCCCCCACCAACGCCGTGCGTAAACGCCCGCAAAAAGCCCCGCGGCAACGCCCACTAAAAAATTGATGAACAGCGCCGCCATGGCCAATTGCAGCGTTGCCGGTATCGCTTCTTTTAAAATATCGTACACCGGGCGATGTTTTGCCCAGGAATAACCGAGGTTTCCATGTAAAGCGTTTTTCGCCCATTTGTATAATTGGCGGTTCCACGGCTCATTTAATCCAAGCTGTTCACGCCGTTTTGCCAGTGATTCCTTGCGCGCTTTTGGATGAAAGTAACTATTGATCGGGTCGCCGGGGCTTAGCTGAAACAGAAAAAAATTGATCACACAGATACAAAAAATCAGCAAAAAGGTGTAAAGCAATTTTTGGAAGGAGTTATACATCGGCTATACCCGGTTTTTTCCAAGCATGATTATCTATCAATTTTACTTGATTTGAATTGCGAAATACGTTTCCCCTGAACGCCAACCCGAGAAAATCTTAAAACGTTTATAGACAAAATGAGTGCCAAAAGCATGTTTTTGCGCTAAGTAGAATAATTACAACAACAACAGTGCGTCTTTAGTGAGTTTTTGAAAACATAAAAGATGAGATGAGATGCAAAAAATGCATGTCCATGTAAAATATGCACAATCCTGTCGTTCCTGAAATTTTGCGTGTAAACCGCTGTTTCTCCCCGGAATGACACTTTTGTGACTAAAAAATGATGGTTTCGCCAAGAAAAAACTTGACCATTCCCGAACAAACCCATATATTGTTTTGAACACTGTTCACTTATTCGAACAAACGTTCATCCACGCTAAAGGACTTAAATGGCCATATCACAAAAAAATGAATTGCGACGACGCATTCTCGATGCGGCACGCAAACTGTTGCTTGAACGCGGGATTGCCCAGGTGTCCATTCGCATGATTGCAACAAATGTCGGGTGCAGCGTCGGCGCGATTTATACCTATTTTGAAAATAAAGACATACTCATCCATTCATTGATCGAAGAGGGTTTTGACCGGTTGGTAAATTCGCAATTATCCATCGAAGCCGCGGTTTTAGACCCGGTCGAGCGATTAAAGGCTTTGTGCCGAAATTATGTTCATTTCGGTTTAAAAAATCCTGAATATTATGAAATTATGTTCCACCTGAATGCCGAACGAATGGCACGTTACCCCGTTGAAAAATACCGCAAGGCGCGACGCAATCTTGAAATTATTTCACGGGCAATACAGGAGAACACGGATTTGGGAACCGTTTCGGTTTCGGAGCCGTTTCTTGGCGCGCACTTAATTTGGTCACTGCTGCACGGGCTGGTTACCCTGATCCAGTTTGAGCGAATTGATCGAAAAATTGACCGGGAATCCCTGATCGAAAGCGCGATTACCCAGGCGGTAAATTTATCGGCAATATAATTTTTTTTTTAATGAATGAACAGTGTTCATCCATGTTGGTCATTTTATTTCATTATGTATAAGACATTCGCTTTAAAAATTAACTTCGCAAATATCATTTCATTTTGGAGGTCTTAATCATGCCAAATCAAAATGCACATCTGCCATTTCGCACCGCGGCTGTTTTAGGCGCGGGTGTAATGGGTGCACAAATTGCGGCTCATCTCGCCAATGCCGGTTTAAAAGTGCTTTTGCTGGATATTCCGGCAAAAGAGGGCCCAAAAAATGGCGTTGTCGCCGGCGCATTTAAAAAAATCAAAAAACTAAAGCCAAACCCGTTTGCTTCAAAAACGGCTGCAGAGCGAATTACGCTGGGAAATTTCGATGACGATCTCGACAAACTAAAAGAAGCCGAATGGGTGATTGAAGCCGTTGTTGAACACCTTCCGATTAAACAAGGGCTGATGGCTAAAGTTGAGAAAGCCATCGGCGAAAATACGATAGTTTCCACCAACACGAGCGGTTTGCCGATTCACAAAATTGCCGAAGGACGCTCAGCCTCGTTTAAAAAACGTTTTTTCGGCACGCATTTTTTTAACCCGCCCCGTTACATGAAATTATTGGAACTTATTCCGACGCCCGATACTGACCCGGAAATTCTCGAACGAGTGAAATGGTACGGACGGGTACATTTGGGAAAAGGCATCGTAATTGCGAAAGATACGCCGAATTTTATTGCGAATCGCGTTGGGGTTTACGCCACAGCCCAGGCATTGCGAGCATTTACGGATGGCGATTACACCATCGAGGAAGTTGATGCGCTGACCGGCCCGCTGATGGGGCACGCCAAGTCCGCCACCTTTCGCACGGCGGATGTTGTTGGATTGGATACGCTGCTTTACGTCGCCGATAACCTTTACGAGGCGCTGCCAAACGAAAAGAACCGGGAAAAACTGAAAGCGCCGGAGTTGCTGCGGAAAATGGTCGCCGCCAAGCGGTTGGGACAAAAAACCCGGGCAGGATTTTACAAAAAGGTCGGCAAGGATTTTCTATCATTAAATAAGGAAACCTTTGAATACGAACTCGCAAAACCGTTGAATCTCGGCGATTTGAAAGCCATCAAAAACGCCGGGGGACTGAAAGCGCGCATCCGGGCATTGTATGACGACAGCGGGCGGGCCGGTAAATTTATGCGCGATTTTACCCTGGATTTATTGGAATATTGCGCCCTGCGAATCCCGGAAATTGCCGATAGCCCGGCGGATGTGGATCGCGCGGTTTGCTGGGGATTTATGTGGGAAATGGGCCCGTTTGAAACCTGGGACACCCTGGGATTTCAGCGAATACTGAGCGACATGCGGGAAAAAGGCATTGAGATTCCCGGCTGGATTAATGAGATGGCTGAAAACGGCGTGAGCGCTTTTTACCGCGAAACGGATGGCGTCCGCGAAGTTTATGCGCCGGGAAAAGGCTACGTGAAAGAAACGTCGCACAGCGACGAAATTAAGCTTGCCAGCATCAAAAAAGACGCCAAAAACGTTTTGTTCGAGCGAAAAGAAGCCGCGCTGCTCGACCTCGGCGACGGCGTGGCATTGTATGAATTTCGCTCCAAGGCGAATT
>CAYVDX010000295.1:0-5316 GCA_964450485.1 uncultured Calditrichaceae bacterium | reverse complement strand
AAAACACCCAAAACACAAAAATGTTCGCACAAAACACACCCATCATTCGGCAATTATGTGGGTTAAATGCACAGGATGTCCGGCAGGAATTCAAAGAAATCGGCATCGAAAATGAGGCAATTCCTGCAAGCATTTGGTCGCTTCAGCACAATATTGTCATAAAAGTTTTCGGTTATAAAACCGGCGATTTGCGTGAAATTGCCGATTGGCTGACGCAAACCGCTGATGTAAATATTTACGCGAATTGGGAAATTGCAACGACGCCCGGTGTCATCGCCTGTTTTGCGCCGGAGAAAATTTTGCGGCTGAAATCCGCGTCAATTTCCCGGCGCGACGCCGTTGGGCGGTTTCATCCCGCACTGACAACATTTCTTGAAAATATTGAACGGGACGCCTGGGAATATCAAATTCCCGGCGGCATGTTAAAAATAGATCGTCCCCTGATTATGGGCATTTTGAATATCACGCCGGACTCTTTTAGCGACGGGGGCGCGTTTTTAGCACCGGAACGCGGGTATCGCCGGGCAATGGAAATGCTGGAAAATGGCGCGGATATAATTGATATCGGCGGCGAATCCACCCGTCCCGGGGCAGCGGGCGTTTCCGCGGACGAGGAATGGAAACGGATCGGTGAAATTATCCGCGGGCTGGCCAAAGCGCC
The DNA here is from genome assembly GCA_964450485.1 of uncultured Calditrichaceae bacterium. GTDB lineage: Bacteria > Calditrichota > Calditrichia > RBG-13-44-9 > J075 > JACKAQ01. The sequence goes on along the minus strand of CAYVDX010000295.1, from coordinate 4,655 downwards.
GGGTTGCATAATTTCCGTGGATACGTACAAAAGCGATGTTGCCCGCCGGGCCATGAATGCCGGCGCGCACATCATCAACGACATCAGCGGTGCGACATTTGACCCGGCAATCGCGGATGTCGCCGCACATTTCAACGCGCCATTGGTGCTGATGCACATTCGGGGAAAGCCGCGCACCATGCAAAAAAATCCCGTTTATGGCAATTTGATGGAAGAAATTTATTTGAAATTAGCGCGGCAGAGTGATTTTGTAAAAGGGCGCGGCGTCGCTCAAATTATCGTCGATCCCGGGATTGGATTCGGAAAAAAAATGGCGGACAATTTTGAAATTCTCCGCCGGTTAAAAGAGATTCGCTCCCTGGGATTTCCGGTGCTGTTGGGAGCGTCGCGAAAATCATTTATCGGAAAAGTGCTGGAAGCGCCGGTTGAAGAACGGCTTGCCGGCACCATCGCCGGCAATTTGCACGGAATTTACGCCGGTGCAAATATACTGCGCGTCCACGATGTTCGGGAAGTTCATCAGTGCGTGCGGATTTTGCAGGCAATTCGCACGCAAAAAACCGCCGCAGCCCTTATAAAATAGTGAGATTGACTAAAGGTTACAGATTTGTGGTCGATAATTAATCTTTTATACAATTTTCACCTGAAAGCGATGCAGGTACCCTCATGTTGGTAAAAATTGGCTTTTTGACGCTAACGTTGGTTGACGTCATCGACATCGCTTTAATATCAGTTTTGTTTTATAAAATTTATCAATTTATCCGGGGAAGTGTTGCCGCGCGGATGATGATGGGACTGCTGCTCATTCTGCTGTTTTCAGTGATCGCGGAACTGAGCAATTTAAGCGGCATTTCCTGGATATTTTCAAATTTAAAAACCGTGTGGGTCATCGCATTTGTGATTATTTTTCAGCCGGAATTTCGCCGGTTGCTGTTGAACCTGGGGCAAAATCCGATTATCCAGAGAATCGTTAAAGTTGAAACGCCGCGCTTTATTGAGGAAGTGGTCGGCGCGATGACTGAACTTTCCACCAAGAATTTTGGCGCGTTGATCGTCCTTCAGCGCGAAACCGGGATAAAAAATGTCGTGGAAACAGGAATAACTGTAAATGCGCAAGTCAGCAAACCGTTGCTGATGTCTATTTTTAATCCGCGCGCACCGTTGCACGACGGCGCCGTGGTTATCCAGGGGGATGTTGTTTTAGCAGCGAAATGCCAATTGCCTTTAACGGATAATCCCAAGCTGGATCCCTCCCTGGGCATGCGTCACCGGGCGGCGTTAGGATTATCGGAGCAAACAGATACAATGGTTTTGGTGGTCAGCGAGGAAACCGGCACAATGTCGATGGCGGAAAATGGGGCGCTTACCCGCGGACTAACCGAAGAAAGTTTGACCCGACGGCTCAAGGAAGCGTTTTCCCCTAACCGTCCGACAAAACGAAATTTGTGGACGGAGTTTTGGAATTAACCAATTTAAGATTTCTTTCTTTTGTGTTGGACGACAATTTTTTACAGAGTTGGATCGTATATATTTTTGCCCTTTAGTAGTTGTGTAGCAAGCGTTATGAAAGCCGTTGAAACGGCTGCAAAACATTCAGTTCTCTTATTAACACCGGGTTTAAACCCGGTGTCAATGAGAAAAAAATCGAGCTAAAACAACCGTTTCAACGGTTTCTATATCCATAGCTACACAAATACGCCCTTTATAATGCGTGTTTTTTGTGGATTCTAAAAAAATGAGCAATGTGAGTTGCTGGTTTTTATAATCGCTTTTGGTGATTGTAAGGGCTAATCTTCAAAATTGTTTCTGCACGGAAAGCGGATTTAGTGGAGAATTATAAAGCCGAAACGATTGATTCTATTGGGATTGTCGCTGTAACCGGTTGCGATTATTTTTCCGCACAGGCAGCCCCTTATGGCAAGGGAATCTAGCGATATAATCAAATAAGATGAAAGTACGCGATAACGACGGCATTGACATCACAAAAGGAGGGTGACATTATTCGGGTAGTCTTAGAAAATGAAACCGTCGAAAAAATATTAAAAGTCGCTAAATTGAGATAGATCAAATGAAAATCGAAATGTTTTTTTATTCATTGATGTGTATATTTTTAATATTTATCTCGAAAATATGTGCTCAGGAACAAAAACCGCAATATGCCGGCGCCTTTTTGGAACTCGGTATCGGCGCCCGCGGAATGGCGATGGGGGAAGCGTATGTCTCGGTTGCAGATGACGGTTCAGCTTTTTATTGGAATCCGGCTGGCGCGGCAACATTACCGCGCACCGATGTTTCGGGGATGTATGCTTCGTTATTTAAGGGATTGGTAAAACATTTTCAGATCGGATTGACGCGACCGCTTTACAGGGATATCGCTATTTCGTTGAATTGGATCCGCTTATCTGTGCCGAATGTTCAGCAATTTGCTTCACTGGCAATGGATGATTCAACAAGAACCAACGATTCGCGCGTAACCTCGGCAGCAGATGATCCATTTGGGTTTTGGCGTCAATTTGCCCTAACCCAACAATCATCCGGGGTGATAAAAAGTAATGATGATGCATTTTTTATTACATTTGCAAAGCAAAACAAAATAAATATTGATTTTGGTTGGCAGTATTTTGTGATTCCGGTAACTATTCCGATGGGTTTCAATGTTAAATTAATCAGACAAAATCTATTCGATAAGCAAGGATCCGCTTTAGGTGTTGATTTCGGGACGATGTTCAAGTTCGGGCTCGATGATTTAATGGACAACAACAGTTTGGGTAAAATCAGTTTTGGGTTGGCAATAAAAGATATTTGGAATACAAAAGTGAAGTGGAATACGGATTCCCTGCGTAGCGATAAAATTAATAGAAGCTGGAATATCGGCGGATCATATTTGCAGCCTTTTCCATCGGTCGGTGGGGAATTATTGGTTGCTTATTCCTATCGCCCCCATGTTAATTCACCGCATAAGCTTGGATTTGAATACACGTATTACGAACGGCTGGCGATTCGCTTTGGATTGAGCAATGAAAAAGTCACCGCCGGGATTGGTTTGAAAATTTCACCCTTTTATTTGGATTACGCATTTAGAAGTCATGAATTTGGTGGAAGTCATCGAATTAATACATCAATTCGATTTTAGAATGAATGTTATGTTGAAAACATGCTTGTTTTATGGATATATTCTGACCGGTTCATCAATCTTGTTTTTAATTTGTCAGAATTATATTGAACGTATGAATCCGGCATCTTTTGCAGGTGTGCTTAATTGTTGAATAAGGGAAGACCGGAAGGCCATGCCGATTGGGAGATATTTGTTAAAGAATTAAGGTGTTACGGATAAAAATACAATAAATTGTAACAAAAAGGTATTTAATAGCTTACAAGTAATGTTTTTTGCTAAACTTAATAGCTGCTTGGTCGATACTAAGCTTTAATAAGTTAGAATCTTATTTAGCTCATCACAGCGGCATGAACAACAGGCAGGCTGAGTTGGTCAATAAAAGGAGTTTATTATTTTGCAAGTTGAGCGAAAACGGAACAGGTTGAATCGAAGCGGAAGCGTTTATGAGAGTGAGATTGTTGCTAATTTTATTAACCTTTGGTGTGTTGAGCGAGGTTTTCGGCCAGGATTTTCGTCCACAGTTTCAAGCACAAGGGGATCGTCCGGCGCAGTACATTTTAGGTGATGAGAATGTGCTGCTTATTACGGTGAATTTATGGGGAAATGTGCTAAAGCCGGGTATTTACAGTATTCCAAGCTCTTTTGGAATTATCGATCTATTGTCCTCCGCGGGCGGTCCCACCCGTTCCGCACGCTTGAATGATGTTCGAATTGTTCGGAAAAACCAAGAAGTTATCTCTGTGAACATAAACGAATATATCAAAACAGGAAACCAAAATTTATTGGTTCAATTACAGCCGGGTGATGTGATTATTGTTTCCGGTAGCATTTCAGATATTTTTGGTAGAGTTGTGGCATTTATGAGAGATGTGGCGATTATTGTAAACGTGATTTTTCTGGCGACACGGATAAATTAAAATAATAAATCGATTTTATAAGTGAGAAATTACCATGAAAAAATTTACTAATTTGCTCCAAAATTGCGGGAGGTTACCCATGTTCAAGTTTTATGCACTTCTGTTGACTGTGCTAATCGTACTGCCAAGTTTCACCTGGGCTCAAGGAACCGGCGGCAGTAAAAGTTTGTTGAGGGTTCAAACAGCATCAACGTTACAGCCACGACGGTTGGATTTTCGTTCGAATACCCGTTTTTTCACCAAGCTGGGTGATTTTATTGGTAGTTCAAAGCCTGTAAATTTCACGGCCGTCAATTTTTGGTCTGTTCAGGGGAATACAATGCTATCCTATGGTATTACCGACCATTTTGACGCTACATTTAAAGTGAATGTGTACCAGGATGTTCATAAAGCCACGAATGAGGCAAATACACCCGGTGATGTCGCCCTCGATTTAAAAGCGGGCTCTTTTGGAGGAGCCGGTAGCCGTTTTCAGTTTGGGGGAATGTTCTCCATGATACTCCCATCCGGGGAAAGCCATAATTATCCTTTTGAAGAATATGCACCGGATGCCGTGCAATTTGGTTTGACCGGATTGATTTCTTATTACAATGACCCCTTTTTAATGGATCGGAGTTACAGTT
>CAYVDX010000294.1:0-5325 GCA_964450485.1 uncultured Calditrichaceae bacterium | reverse complement strand
ACATGACCATTCAAACGGCCGTGCTCATTGAAACGCTGCTGGATTTAGGCGCGGAAGTGACCTGGTCGTCCTGTAATATTTTTTCAACGCAGGATCACGCCGCCGCTGCCATCGCCTCGCGAGGAATCTCCGTTTATGCCTGGAAAGGGATGACCGAGGAGGAATTCGATTGGTGCATCGAACAAACCCTGTTTTTTGGCGAGGAGCGCAAGCCGCTCACAATGATTTTAGATGACGGCGGCGATTTGACCAATATGGTGCTCGACCGTTTTCCGGAGTTGGTCGCGGTAATTCGCGGACTTTCGGAGGAAACCACCACCGGCGTACATCGCTTAATAGAACGCGAAAAAAACGGCGCCCTGCCGCTGCCGGCAATTAATGTGAATGATTCGGTCACCAAGTCGAAGTTTGACAATAAATATGGTTGTCGGGAATCCCTGGTTGACGCCATCCGGCGGGCCACGGATGTAATGATGGCGGGAAAAGTTGCCGTCGTTGCCGGCTTTGGCGATGTGGGTAAAGGCTCGGCGCAATCGCTGCGCGGAGCGGGCGCCAGGGTTATTGTGACGGAAATTGATCCGATTTGTGCCCTACAGGCGGCGATGGAAGGATTTGAAGTTAAGAAAATGGAAAATGCCGTTAAAGAAGCGGATATTATTGTCACCGCGACCGGAAATTGTGACATTGTGGAAGGCCGCCATTTCAAACAGATGAAACATAATGCAATAGTCTGCAACATCGGACATTTCGACAACGAAATCGCAATGGCATGGCTTAATGAGAATTATGGAGATACACGCGTCACCATCAAGCCGCAAGTTGACAAATACACTGTGGATGATCATGACGTAATTGTTTTAGCTGAAGGCCGCCTGGTCAATTTGGGGTGCGCCACCGGACATCCTTCTTTTGTAATGTCTAACTCGTTTAGCAACCAGGTTTTGGCGCAAATCGAGTTATGGAATCATTCCGATCGCTATGAAAACAAGGTTTACACGCTCCCAAAACACCTGGATGAAAAAGTCGCCAGTTTACATCTTGCCAAGATTGGTGTTGAGTTAGAACAACTAACTCCCAAACAAGCAAAGTATATCGGCGTTCCGATTAACGGGCCGTTTAAACCCGAAGAATATCGCTATTAGCAGAAAAAACAATGAATTATGTAAAAAGGTTTCCGGATATCATTTCTTGTCAGGAAACCTTTTTTTTAAAATAAATTCCAAATTCGAGGTGCGAGTTTGTTTTAAAAATCAAAAATATGTGATTCATGAAGTGTTTGATTTGTTAATTCCGTTTAATTTTATCTTCCGAAATACAAAAAATACTTTATTTGTCGTAATCGCTTATAAATTTAAATAGTTACATATTTTTTTTAAGCGAGATTGAAATGCCGGTAGTTATCAAAACGTTGTATATTTATTAAAAGTTAGTTCAAGATAATACGGAATTGTGTCGAACATTTTTTATAAAAAAACGTTTGTTTTATAAACGTATATTTGTTAAAAATTTAGCTCAAAGTATATTTCTGGAAAAGTAATGAAAAAATCCCTCTCGATACGTTCAATTCTGATCATTTTTTTGTTTTCCATCCCCCATTTCGTATTTGCCCAAAGTGACAGAATTGTAGGTGTGTTAGAATTTCATAATGAAGGTGGATCAACAAGCGCCTGGCTTGCAAAAGGTATTGAAACAGTGCTTTATGATAAACTTGGAGAAATTAGCGCCCTTTCTGTTTATGAAAAAGAGACCCTAAACCGGGTTTTGAAAAAAAGCGGCATTCGCTCTTCAAAATCGGTCGATGGACGCGTTGCTTTTTCTATCGGTAAACAAACCGGTTGTGAAGTTTTATATCTTGGCAGCTACAAATTGCAGAATAACCGGGTCTCGGTAACCTTTAGAATGGTCAGCACTTATACAGGCTCGCCGATTTTTCAAGATAATTTCGAAGGCGACCTAACGGGTCTGTTAACATTTCTAACCAAAGCTGTCAAAAACGGATTGTCCGTCATGCAGGTATCCATTCACCCGGATGAATTGCGGAAAATTGAACAGCAAATGACCACCTCCCTGAAAGCGTTTCAACAGTTTTCCCAGGCTTACCTGGAAATTGATCACCGATCCCCGGTGGAGGTCATCGCTGGACATTTTCAGCGTGCGTTGATGGAAGACCCGGAGTTTTTGGAGGCGCAATATAATCTTGGCGTTATTTACTATAATTCCAAATTCTATGACAAAGCGTTAGCGCAATTTAACGCCGCGATAACGACAAACCCCGGGTACTACAAAGCGTATTACGGCAGGGGCGTCATCAATTATTTGCAAAAAGCCTATCTTCCAGCATTGAGAGAATTTCAAAAAAGTTTGTCTATAAACCCGGAGCATGATCGTAGTTATTATTATACCGGGATGATTTATACCCGAATTGATTCGCTAAATAAGGGGATCCACGCGCTTGAAAAGTCAATTGATTTGAATCCTAATTATGCGCCGGCGCATTATGAATTAGGATTAGCGGAAATGGAACGCGGTTGGTATAAACGCGCCATTACGTCATTGACAAAAGCAACCCAGCTTGATCCCGGATTTTATCGTGCAATTAATGCGTTGGGAGAAGCCTATTATGCGCTGAATTTGTACGAAGAGGCGATTATCGAATTTAATAAAGCGATCAAGTTGCGGCCAAAATTTGCCACGGCGCATTTCAACCTGGGAAATTCAATTTATCGTCGCGGTGCGCTTGCTGAGATTGTCGATGCATTCTGGTCTCTGTTGGAAATTCAATACGCCGGCGCTTCAGGCAGCAATGGCGATGCTGGTAAGCTTACGCCAATTGCCGGATTAGAAAACCTGCGGGAAAAATCACGCATCTCCGATGAGTCTGAGATACTTCGAAAAATGGTAAGATCTTATCGGATTGCATTGGATTATGATCAGCGGTTCTACGAGGCCAGCTATAACCTTGCGCTTACCTATGAAAATTTATCCAACCCGGATAGCGCTGAGTATTATTACAAACTTGCCATTCAACAAAAACCTGATTTGCCCCAGGCACACATGCGCTTGGGTAAAATTTACGAGAACCGTGCAAATTACCGAATGGCGTTTAATGAATACAAAGAAGTCGTAAAATATGATCCTGATTATTTTTCGGCGAATCCCAAGTTAGGGGAGCAGTATCGCTATGTGAATATTATTGAAACGGTATTGAATGAAAATATTGCCGCTCTGGATAGAAATCCCGCCGACAAAGAAGCGCTTGAGGTTGCCGGTAAAATTTATTTAAGCCTGGGCCGATATGGCCAGGCAAAAGAATATTATGAGAAATTGTTAGCGGTGAATCCCGACAACGACATTGCCCAGCGGACATTGAAGCGAATTCGCCGCCAGTTGCAAAAATTGTAAAATAACCCGCCTCGCCTCTTTAACACTCAAGTTGAGGAGGTTTATACACGTCGCCTTTCAGTTCCCAAAACAAATCATTTGTGATCGCCCTCATTGCATCGTCTCATTGTGATCTAGTGCAATGTATTCTCTCCGTTAATTTACTATCAATCACTTACGTTTCGTAAAAATATAAACTTACGGAATGCGTGAGAAGTGTAGTCGATAACGAGGACGGAGCTTTGTTGTACGAGATTTTGAAGGTAAAACAGGATGATCCGGCGTTAAAGATGCGGTGGTTTACCGCGGAAAATTGCGATAGCGATTTATATATCTGGGAGGATATTCAGAATAGAAAAATCGTTCAATTTCAGTTCTATTTTGATCGCCATTTTGATGAGAAAGTAGTGGAGTGGAAGGGCGGTGAAAATTTGTATTTCGGAAAGGTAAAGGATGAGTCCTTGCGCGGGCCAAAAGCCGCACCGATTGTGATACGACAGGCTGAAATTGGTTTGGAGGAAATTTTACAAATTTTTTCTACGAAATCCGGGGAAATCGAACATCAAGTCCGTGAATTTGTCTCGCAAAAGTTAGTGCAGCGTTTACCCAGGGCTTCGTAAAAATCGCGCCGATTCAAATAGACCCACTGCCCTGCAAAAGCCGAGTATTATTGCGGCGTTTGCCAAACTATTTACATTGTGCGGTTAATGTCGCCAAGATTTCTCCAACTTTTGAAGCGACGATAATTTCAGGCAAATGCGCCGGCATCGTGCAAAATTTGTTGAATGATCATATAATCCGCATTTTATTCTATTCCGGCATTCTCCGCTAATCGTTTGAGACTGTCGCCGGTCAGGCGAAAAGTTATCCACTCCGAAAGCGGCGCCGCGCCAAGAGCATGATAAAAATCGATGGCGGGCTGATTCCAATTCAGCACTGCCCATTCCATTCGTCCGCAATCGCGTTCCACGGCGATTTGGGCTAATTGTTGCAAAAGTGCCTTGCCAACGCCATTGCCCCGCAATTCCGGTACGACAAATAAATCCTCTAAATATAAACTTGGTTTGCCCAAAAATGTCGAAAATGTATAAAAATATAATGCAAAGCCGACAGCTTTATTGTCAGCACTTTCAGCGATTAACGCCTGGAAATAGGTGTTTTCACCAAATCCATATTTGGTAAACAGCGCTTCCGAAGCCGTCATTTCGTGGCTGAGTTTCTCGTATTTGGCAAGCCCTTTGATCAAATTAAATAAGACCGGCACATCGTCCGCGGTTGCCGTGCGAATGTTGAAACTGTTATTCATTAGCGGGCTTTCCAAAATAAAAGCGCTGGTTATGCGGTTTTTTGTTTTCCAAACGGTTGTTGCTGAAGCTCAACACTCAAAACAGGAAAATATTTTAAGTGTTTTCGCTCCGCGTTTCACGCGCTTATCTGCCGGCGCCGAAGGTGTCCACCATCCACAGGCTTAATTCCGGCACATACGTGATAATGATCAGCGCAATCATCAGAATTATGATAAATGGAATCGATGCCGCATAAAGCTTAACGACCGGTTTTTCAAATCGGAAGCTGGATATAAACAAGTTGATTCCGACCGGCGGGGTGCTGTATCCAATTTCCAGGTTTGTTAAAAAGATAATTCCCAGGTGAATCGCATTGACGCCGTAGCTTTCGGCAATTGGGATTATTAGCGGCACAACCACCAGAATCGCTGAAAAGATATCCATCATCGCCCCGACAATCAAGAGAAAAATATTCAACGTGATCAAAAAAACGACTTTGCTGGTAACAAACCGCCGAATAAACGCCAGAATGGCCGTGGGGATTTCGGCGTCAATCATGAAATTCGCCATGCCTAACGCCGCGCCGAGAATAACTAAAATTCCGCCGACCAATACCATGCTTTCGCGCATCACATTGGGTAAATCCACGCGGAAGTTG
>CAYVDX010000293.1:686-5325 GCA_964450485.1 uncultured Calditrichaceae bacterium | reverse complement strand
TGTATAATTGTGCGGAATGAACTTCCAATGCTTATAGAGCTACACAAATACTTTTTGTTTATTTTGTTTATTTTGTTTATTTCGTTTATTTCCCCGGCTGTCCGGGGCAAGATGTGGGCTGAAAGAGTAGCTTGGGATGAATAAGGATGAACAAGGTCGCATTGATTACCGGGGGAAGCAGGGGCATTGGCTTTGGGATCGCCAAAGCGTTGGCCGGCTGTGGCTATGATTTGGCGATCAACGGCGTGCGCCCGGAAACGGAAGCTGACAGCGCGTTGGCAACGCTCCGGGAATTCGGCGTCAAGGTAAGCTATTGCCGTGGAAATATCGCTTCGAAAACGGAAAGAAGCGCCATTTTGGATCAGGTTCGCGCGGCCTTCGGGCGGCTCAATTACCTGGTGAACAACGCCGGCGTCGCGCCAAAAGAACGCAATGATATTTTGGAAACGACCGAAGATAGCTACGATTTCGTCATGGACGTTAACCTGAAAGGCGTCTATTTTCTCACGCAAGCGACCGCGAAATGGCTCATCGAACAGAAAAAAAGCGATCCAAAATTTGACGGCGCCATCGTGACGGTTTCATCCGTTTCCGCGACCGTCGCGTCGGTGAACCGGGGGGAATACTGCCTTTCCAAAGCGGGATTGAGCATGTTGACCCAACTGTTTGCCGTTCGCCTGGCGGAATTCGATATCCCGGTGTTTGAAGTGCGTCCCGGAGTGATCAAAACAGACATGACCGCCGGGGTAGCGGATAAATACGATAAACTGATTTCCGGTGGGCTAACCCTGCAAAAGCGCTGGGGGCATCCCGGTGACGTGGGGCGGGCTGTAAAAGCCTTGCTTTCCGGCGATTTTTCCTACTCAACCGGGCAGGTCGTCATGGTGGACGGCGGGTTAACGCGCCAAAAATTGTAGCGTCTTCGGCAGAAAATTTCTTAAGGAATCTATTCCATGGACTTTCGGCTCGTCTTTGTTGATTATCTTGTCATTGCGCTCTATCTCGTGTTGATGCTGGCCGTGGGATGGATTTTTTCCCGGCTGATGAAAGGCGGGCAGGATTTTTTCGTCGGTTCCCGGCGCATTCCCTGGTGGGTAGCGGGCATCTCGCTCTACATGACGCTTTTCTCGGCGTGGACGTTTACGGGCGCGGCGAGTTTCACATACAATACCGGCTGGTTTGGCGTGCTCAATTTTACCGGATGGGCTGTTGCCCTGTTGATCGGTTTCCTGATCACGGCGCGGCGCTGGCGGCGCACCCGGGTTAGCTCGCCGGTGGAATACGTAAAAACGCGGTTTAACAAACAAACCCACATTTTTTTCAGCATCGTGGTTACCATCACCACGCTTTACTGGCCGGCGCAGGCGTTGGCGTCGCTCAGCAAAATCTGCGCGCCGGCGCTGTTCCCGAATTCCATGGCCGCCATCGATGCGATGATCGTCGGCGTGGGCCTGATCATTCTGCTCTACACCTTCAGCGGCGGGTTGTGGGCGGTGGCCATCACCGATGTGGTGCAATTTTTCATTCTCATCACCATTTGCATCGTGCTCATCCCGGCGGCGTTTTTTTCCGGCGACCTGGGAACCGTCGGCGATTTTTTTCAGAAAACCCCGCCGCTGGAATTCACCCATGTCATCCGCGGCAGCACGACTTATACGTTTTGGTACCTGATCGGCATACCGATGGTGTTTATTTTTTCATATTCGAGCGGCGGCAATATCCAACGCTACCTCAGTGTGAAAGACGAAAAAGCCGCTTTAAAAACCGGCTGGCTGGCCTTTGGGCTATTCGCGTTGACGCCGGTCTTGTTTGGCCTGCCGCCGCTGATCGGCAAAGTGCTCTGGCCGGATATTTCCGTTCTCCCGTTTCTGACCAATATTTCCAAACCGGACGAGAGTGTGTACATCGCCGTGGTATTCAAATACATGCCGGCCGGCCTGGTCGGGCTATTCATTGCCGCGATGATGTCCGCCTCAATGTCAGCGATGGACAGCGCCTGGAATGCCGTCTCGGCCATCGTGTCCATCGATATTTATAAAAATTTTTTCAGACCCAATGCAGACGATCGGGAGACCCTGGTTGTCGGCCGGATAACCATCGTCATCCTGGCGCTGCTTGCCATTGTGATGGCGTTGATGATTATCCACAGCGATTATGGCGTTTTCACGGTCAGCAACATTGTGCTGGGACTGGTCGGCGTACCGATTGCGATTCCGCTGTTTTTGGGAATTATTAACCGAAAAATTTCCCGCTGGTCGGCAATCTCGTCCATCCTGACAGGCACGATTGTCGCTGCCGTTGCCCGATTTATCTTGAACTACAATCTTGGCCCGCAGTATATCGTTACCGTGCTGGTGACGCTGCTCTATCTCTGGAGTTCCTGGCCGCTGGGGCGGCTCCATCTCCGCGGCCGAATTGCCGCCCTCGCCGCGAACGCCGGGCTGGGAGCAGGGTTGTTTGCTTTTTTCCTCCTGGTCAACAATAACCCGGAATTGTCATTTACAAGACTCATGGGGCAAGGCGATGGGGGCGCAACGTTCGGATCGCCGTTGTTTCTTGCAATCCTTGCCACGATTGGCATTTTTGCGATTTCCCAATTTTTTACCGGATTGTACGCAAAAGACCTGGCCGGCGAGCAAAACGAGGTCGATGAATTTTTTGAACTGCTCGCGACGCCGATTGACGTGGCAAAAGAAGTCGGGCACAGCACGGCGGAAGCCGCAATGGCGCGGCAACTGGTCGGCAGGATCGCGCTGGGGCTTTCACTGATCTCGCTGCTCATCCTGCTGTTTCCGGAGGGGCGCGGTCACATTGGCGTCAATTTGTCGATTTTCGGGCTGCTGGCGGCAATTGGCGGCGCAATGGTGTTTTCCGGCAGAAAATCAGCCCGACCGGAAGTTGTTATCCCGCAAAGCCGCCCGCGTTAGCCGCGCCGGAAGCCGCGGCGCGGTAAATGTTTAAGCGACCTTTCAAACGCAAAACTCCCAATTAATTTCTTGACATCACCACGTTTTTTTTTGTATCCTTAAGTTGTAGCACATATTACGTATTACATAAAATGCGATCCGTCTTAAAACATGGAGTTGAAATTGCAAAACGTTTTTGAAAGAATCGGGAAATCCCAGACATTGAGCCAGGAAATACAGGAAACAATTGAAGAAGCAATCCTCAACAAAACTTTTAAACCCGGACAGAAGCTCCCCACAGAAAATGAAATGTGCGATATGTTTGGCGTCAGCAGAACAGCACTGCGCGAAGCCCTGCAGATGTTAAGCGCCCGCGGGTTGATTGCCGTGCGTAAAGGCAGCGGCATTTATGTTGAAAAATTCGATCCGTCCCATGTAACCAAGCCCATGCGGCTCTTTTTAGAACTTAATTTTGATAAGGATTACGTAAAACATATTATTGAAGTGCGGAAAATGCTGGAACCCGACATTGTAAGATTAGCCGCGCGCAATCGGACGGATACAGATTTACTGAAAATGGAAAAAACACTTGAAGATCTCGGAGAATGTTCGGAAACCGATTTTGAAAAGGAAGGGCTGATCGACAGGGATTTCCACCTTGCCATCGCGAATGCATCCGGAAATCCAATGATACCGCTCATTGTCGGGCCGATTTTTAACATTATGCCGAAAATCAGAATGTTGGTTTATGCGACGGTGGAACAGGTTCAAAATACCGTGTTGAGGGATCATTCCCGTATTTTTGAAAAAATAAAAGCCCAGGATGAACATGGCGCTTTCAGAGAAATGAGCGCTCATTTACAATTGGCGGAAGCGCATTCCCAAATTATTTTTCAGGAATTTGAACGGATGTAGCTCGCTGTAGATTTTTAAAATTCCCAATCATAGCCAGGCTCAAATTCGAGAGAGCTTATCAGCATTTGCGCTTTCCGATTTGCATCGCTTCAGATTTTCAAACCCCGCAATGAACCTCGCGATTTACTCCAATACCCATCGGGTATGGTCTGTGGATAATAAATCCGGTGATTCGCATTTAAATCAAACGCCATCAACCCGGCGAATATTCTGAAAAAACACGTTTTTATTTTTAGCATTTGTTGTATTTACGGTAATTATTCAGGAGGTATCCATGAATCGGAATAAATTCATTACTTCGCTTTTTCTTCGTATCGCCCTGCTTACAGTCTTAGCGAATTATCCGGTTTTCGCCGCGCCAACCGGCGCCATAAAAGGGCTTGTGACGGACGCTGTCACCGGTGACCCGTTGCCGGGGGCAAATGTTCTCATCGAAGGAACCGGAATGGGCGCTTCGACGGATCTCGACGGCTTCTTTCTCATCCCGAATGTCTCCCCGGGAACATACAAATTGACCGTGGTTTATATCGGCTATTCGGAAAAAAGCGAGACCGTTACAGTGACGGGCAAGCAAAGCGTGCAACGAAATTTCAAAATAACGACTGTCGTTGTTAAGGGCGAAGCGGTTGAGGTAACAGCCCAGGCATTGGGGCAGAAAACCGCGATAAACCAGCAGTTATCCGCGAATACCATCAAAAACGTGGTTTCGTCCGCCCGCATTCAGGAAATACCCGACGCCAATGCCGCGGAAGCGGTGGGAAGGCTTCCGGGGGTATCGTTAATCCGAAGCGGGGGAGAGGGGAGCAAGGTTGTGATCA
>CAYVDX010000293.1:0-676 GCA_964450485.1 uncultured Calditrichaceae bacterium | reverse complement strand
GTATAACAAAATTCAGGTTGAGGGTGTTAAAATGGCCGCCACGGGCAGCGACGACCGCAGCACTGACTTGAGCATGATTTCGCCGTACATGTTGGAAGGCATTGCGGTGACAAAAGCGGCCTTGCCCGATCAGGAAGCGGATGTGATCGGCGGCAGCGTGAATTTTATTTTGAAGGAAGCGCCAAGCGGTTTGCGCTTTGACGCGCTTACTCAAAGCGGTTACAATGGGCTTAAAGATCAGGCGGGAGATTATAAATTTGTGTTTAGCGGAAGCAACCGCTTCTTAAATAATAAATTAGGGGTTTTTGCGCAAATCGATATAGAGAACAGGAACAGGGATTCATACGAATTGGACGTCGCTTACACAAATTTTAATTCTCCGATAGACCCCGAGGAAGTTGACGTGTCCAGTAACAATCTGTCATTAAAAGATGTTTCCCGGGATATTAACCGGTATGGCGGGACAATTGTTTTAGACTACCGGCTGCCCAACGGTAAAATAAAGTTGAGCAATTTTATCAGCAGCATCGGAAAGAAAACGCTGAACAGGTTTGACCGGATTCGCCCGTTCTTTGTGGATCGCTTTTACACGTTTGAAGATATCGACAATGATTTGACGGTGATGACAAACGCTTTGAAGATTGAAAATAATTTTTTCGGCATTAAAGTTGACGGC
>CAYVDX010000292.1:0-5336 GCA_964450485.1 uncultured Calditrichaceae bacterium | reverse complement strand
AAATGACAAGAATAGCCAGCATGGCTTTTTTTCGGGGAACAT
The DNA here is from genome assembly GCA_964450485.1 of uncultured Calditrichaceae bacterium. Classification (GTDB taxonomy): domain Bacteria; phylum Calditrichota; class Calditrichia; order RBG-13-44-9; family J075; genus JACKAQ01. Next base: position 5,294 of record CAYVDX010000292.1, on the reverse strand, counting down.
TCTTTATCGCTGAATCTGTGATCAAAACATTGTTTTTTACGCGAATTCGGAGTATCTTGCTACAATGATAATCATACACAAATTTTTATGGTGGAAATAGACGATGAAAGGTCGTCTCCTCGCAAACATCTTGCTTTTTATCGGAATTGCCCTGGCACAATCCAGGCCGGTTCTATCCCAAAATAATCAAATTTTACAACCGGAAACCGGCCGTTTATTCAAAATTTCAGCCCGAAAGACTATCGGGCGGACCCGGACAATTTTTGTATCGCCGAGGATAATCGCGGGGTAATGTATTTTGCTAATCGAAACGGCGTCTTAGAATACGATGGCGTTTCGTGGCGACTCATTAAAATGCCGAATTTGTCAGTCGTGCGGTCGTTGGATGCGGATCAAAATGGCAGGATTTATGTCGGCGCTCAAAATGAATTCGGATATTTAGCCCCGGATTCAATTGGGCAAATGCGGTATGTATCTTTGATAAATTTCGTACCCGAAAAAAATCGCCAATTTCTCGATGTATGGCTAACATTTAGCACAACAAACAACGTTTTCTTCTTAACAGATTATTCTCTGTTCCGGTGGACACCCCAAAATTTGTCTGAACATTCTGAAATACATTATACTGACTCCAAACAGGTTGAGGGGAAACTTCATTTCTGGCGACGGTATCCAAGAATCACAGATATTTATAAGGTCTGGAACCGGATATATGCCATTCAGAAAGATTTGGGATTGTTTGTCGTGAATGAGGACTCATTACAACCGGTCTTAACCCGGGGGCAAATTAATCCCCATGAAATCTATGCCATGCTTCCTTATACCGCACCCTCTATTAAAGGCAGCAGCCGGCAAATATTGGTCGGCAGTAGAACCGAGGGCCTAATGTTATATGATGGCCACTCCTTTCGACCGTTTAACACGGATCCCGCAGTTGCAAACTTTTTAACCCAATATCATCTGTTTTGGGGCGTTGCGCTAAACGATAACAAATTTGCACTGGGAACAGAAATCGGCGGATTAGTAATCATCGATAACCGGGGAGGATTGCTAACAATCATTGATAAAAATTCGGGGTTACGCGATTCAGGCGTTAATTATCTTTACCCGGATCGTACCGGTGGATTGTGGGTAGCAATGACTGATGGATTGGCAAGAGTTGAGTATAACGCTCCATTTTCCACCTATCAGGAAGCGAGCGGATTAAGCACAACAACTTTTGACATAATACGACACAATGAGAAACTCTATGTTACGAACTTTTCAGATATTCATGTGTTGAGTCGATCGGATCGTCAGGGAAGCAGTCCGATTTTTAAACCGTTAGGAATTTCAGATCGCTGCTATTCATTGGTCACGGTGAACAATGAGTTACTTGCAGCAACCCGTAATGGCACTTATTTAATTAACGATGATCAAGCAACGCTGATAGATTCTATCAATACCTATGTGCTTTATCCTTCTGAACACTACCCGGGACAGGTTTATGCCGGACTTTTGGAAAACGGTTTAGCGATACTACGGCAAGATCGGGATCAGTGGAGATTGTCCGGTCGTGTTCCCGGTATTAAAGGGGAAGTTGACTTTATCGCGGAGGAAAAATCAGGAGCGTTATGGCTGTCAATGACGCAAAAGGGAGTTTTGCGAGTGGATCTATCTGGAATGTCTTTACCGATGAATCTGGAACAACCGGGGATAAAAATTGAGCATTACGCTAAATCATCCGGGTTACCGGATGGCTCGGTTGAAATTTATCCATTATCCACGCATATCATATTTTCTACTCGTCAAGGCTTGCGACGATTTGATTCACGAACACACAAATTTTTCCCTGACTCCACTCTTGGGACGGAATTTGCCAATATGACTAACGACTATTTATTGCTTCGGGAAGACCGGCTGGGAAATATTTGGATGGCAATCGACAGCGGTGGACAGCATCGCATCGGGAAAGCTGTTTTGCGTGAGAATGGTGATTATATCTGGAATTTCACGGATTTTAACCGAATGGCGAATTCGGCTAAAATCAAAGTTGTTTATCCTGATGAGAAAAATGTTGTTTGGTTCGGCAATACCAATGGCCTGATTCGCTATAAGCCATCCATGACTTTGAGTAATAAAAATAGTTTTTCACTGCTGATACGACGGGTAACCATCGCGGAAGATTCTATAATTTATGGCGGAACCTCCATTGGAAAGGATGAGCGGTCCATCGCAGTTGCATCGGCAAAAAAACCTGTGTTGGATTACAATATCAACGCCCTGCGTTTAGAGTATGCGGCTACCAGCTACGATGATCCCGCCCAAAACCGCTATCAGACATTTTTAGAAGGATTCGACAAAGACTGGGCCGGGTGGACAACCGAATCTCAAAAGGATTATACCAATCTGCCGGAAGGCAGCTATCGTTTCCGGGTTCGGGCTAAAAATGTGTATGATCATCACAGCCAAGAGGCAATGTATGCATTCTCCGTTTTGCCGCCCTGGTATCGCACTTGGTGGGCGTATCTTTGCTATGCCACCGCGATTTTAGGGTCTTTTTATGGCATCCGCCGCTATGAACTGAATCGCCAGAGGCTCAAACACGACTTAAAATTAAAGCAATTACAGGCAGCGGAGGAACGCCGGGAAGCCGAGCGGTTCGGGGAATTGGATCAACTCAAATCGCATTTTTTTGCCAACATTTCCCACGAGCTGCGTACCCCGCTGACACTGGTGCTGGGGCAGATCGAGAATATCCGGCGGAATTTGACGGATACCCGGAATGCTGAACGTCTGATAATGGCCCGGCGGAACGGGCAGCGGCTGCTGATCCTGATCAATCAATTGCTGGACGTCAACAAACTGGAAGCGGGAAAAATGCGTCTTCAGGCGCGGCCTGACGATCTGCCGCTGCTGTTCCGGCGTGTTGTTCACAATTTTGAATCCGCGGCGACTCACAAAGGCGTTTCGCTGAGTTTTGTTGAAGAAAAACCCGTTGCCGCCGGGAATGACGCAAACGGCGCCCATTTGCGGCCGCTCTATTTTGACCCGGAGATGATGAATAAGGTGATGTATAATTTGGTTTCCAATGCGTTGAAGTTTACGCCGGCGGGGGGAGCGGTTGAAGTTCGCGTGGATCGTGGAGCGTGGATCGTGGAGCGGGATACGAAGGGAGAGGGGCCCTTCGACAAGCTCAGGATAGACTCTGGAGAGAAGGGCGAAAAACAAGCAGCCAATAGCGGCAAATTCGTTAGAATTCGCATCAAAGACACCGGCGAGGGTATTCCTGCGGAAAAACTGCCGCATATTTTTGACCGTTTTTACCAGGCGGATGGCTCCCAAACCCGCGCCCATGAAGGCAGCGGCATCGGGTTGGCATTGGTGCATGAACTGGTGAAATTGCATCACGGCGATATCCGGGTAAACAGTGAAATGGGCAAGGGAACCGTGTTTACCATCCGACTGCCCCTGGGAATGGCGCATTTGAAACCGGAACAGATCGCGGCGAGTGGGGCAGTGAAAGAGAAAAAGGACGTGGAGCAAGGAACAAGGTACATTGGGCGAGAAGTGAAACGCGGAACGCGAGACGCGCTTGAACACCAGAATACTCAAACACTCAAACAACAAATTCTCATTGTCGAAGACAACGCCGATCTGCGCGATTATATGCGCGATGTGTTGAACGATAATCATGAGATTTTGGAAGCAGCGAACGGCGGCGACGGACTGGTCATTGCCCGTGAAATGATGCCGGATTTGATCATCAGCGATGTGATGATGCCGGTAATGGACGGGTTTGCATTCAGCAAACAGATCCGGGAAGACCAGCGAACCAGCCATATTCCCATCATAATGGTGACAGCCCGGGCCGCTGATGCAGACAAACTCGCCGGTCTGGAAATGGGCGTGGACGCCTATCTTGTCAAGCCGTTTAACCCGGATGAACTGCGCCTGCGAGTGCGTAAGCTGATTGAAATACGTCAACAGTTGCGGGAACGCTTTAGCGCTGAGACCATCATCAAACCGGCGGACGTCAGCGTGGAATCTCAGGATCAATCTTTCCTGAAAACCGTGGTTGAAACTGTTGACACGGGGATGGAGGCCGAGGGATTTGGCGTTGAAACTCTTTGCCGGGCCGTGGGCATGAGCAAACGGCAGCTTCAGCGCAAGCTCAAGGCATTGATCAATCAAACCCCTGTTCAGTTGATCCGCTCCCTGCGGCTGCAACGCGCCAAACAGCTTTTGGAGCAAAATGCCGGAACGGTTTCGGAGATTGCCTTTCGGGTGGGATTTAACAATCTGTCGTATTTTACCAAAATGTTTCGCGGGCAGTTTGGGGTCGCGCCTTCGGCGGTTAATACGGCGAAAAAAGGATACGACGGGGATGGGGATAAACAGGGATAAAAGCGTATAATGGTACGCGATTTATTCCTGTTTACAACGATTCCTGGCGCTTTCCGTAATATCGATAATCCAAATTTATACTGTTAAAATTTACAATGAGACCATTTTGGCTATCGGTATGTCGCATATAGAATATAAGGTTGTTCAAGATTTGTTCGGTCAACGCTGTAACTGCAATGGGTGCATATAGCAGATCATTGATCTTGAAAAAACGCACATTTTTTGAACCCACCAACTGACCATGAAATTTTGCCTCGATCGATTTAATCTTTTGATACGATAAACCGAGCAGTCGCAATTCATAATTCATCGAACGTTGATAAACCTGATGGAAATAACCAGGGCCATGATATTCAAGAACGTTTTTGCTGCGTTCTAATAATTCGAGGACGATTTCATCTTTGATGGTTGTTTTCGTTTTGTCAAAATGTATTTGCACACTCTTTTGGGATATTTTATTGGGGAAATACTGGTAGTACACCTTCTTTTCCTGACCGAAATTAGCTAATAGCCCAATTGGTTTTTGGGCACCTTTCAGATATGAGATGGTTTGTGCTTTGTTTAAAGAAGTTGTTTGGGGGATTGCTTTTATTTCAATAATCAATTCATCATTTATCAAAAGATCCATCCGGTATTTTCCGACCCGGCGATCATAATAATATATCTCATACTCTACCTGGCGTTGACATTCTAATCCCGCTTCATTTAACGCGATTTCCAATGCGTTTTCATAGACTTTTTCATTCCAAATGTTGCCAAGCGTGTTATATACATCGAAAAGGCATTGATTTATTTTATAGGTGATTTCCGGTTTATACATGGATGAAAGATATCTTATTGACAAAATAACAACAAGGATAAAAAATAATTGCAGCAGTAGTAAAAGCATACGACAGGGATAAATGTAA
>CAYVDX010000291.1:0-5346 GCA_964450485.1 uncultured Calditrichaceae bacterium | reverse complement strand
GGAAAAGCTGGCTTTCGGTCCCAAAATGTAGCCGCCGCCAATGGCCAGCGGCATGGGCAAAATCGTCAAATAAATGCCGAACGCGGTGAGCGCGGAAAGCGTGAATCCCGCCGGGAAATACACGTCGCGCGCCAGCGCAAAGATGCCGGCAAGCGCGCCCCAAATCACCACAAACGCCAGCAATTTTCCCCCGGTTTTGCCAAGCTTCAGCAATTCCGCGCCGGCCGTCCCCGCAGGATAGGGCAACTGCTCGCGATCGACAAAGGTTTGTTTGAGCGGCACGGAAAGCAGCACGCCCAGCAAACCGGCTAAGGCGGTCAGCAACCCCAGCAGCCAGGGATTTGGCCAGGGAATTTCCAGCCCTTGCGTTTGATTCAAATAGAGAATGCCCGGAACGGTGAAGGCGACGCCCGCGGCCACCAACCCGCCAATGCTCGCGCCGGCCTGCGCCACGTTGATCTCGTGAACGCTGACCGTTTTTCCGCGACTCAATAGTTTGATCAGACCGCCGGCCGCAATCACGGAAAACACAATCGGCCAGGGCAGCGCCCCGATTTTAATGGCGATGTAAGTGGAACTGGCCAGCAAAACAAGCGAAAGCAGCACGGCAACAATCGCCGCGCGAAGGGTGAAACCGGGATTTTCATTTTTCATGTTTTTATTTTCAATGGGATTTAGGTTAACATTTGCCAGGGAATCGCAATGATTTTTTCCGCCATGCGTTTGACTTCCGTGCCGGTGTAAACCAGTATGCCCGCGACAGCCATATCCGAATATTCATCTAAAAAAAGCTGAAGATTTTGTACATCCCGATGACGCGCCTGCTGATCGGCTTTGACCTCGATGGCCAGCAATTGACGACCGTGCTCGATCACAAAATCGACCTCTTTGCCAGTGTTGGTTCGCCAAAAGTATAAACGCGGGCGGGGCGTTTGCAATACACACCAAACACGCAGGTGCTGAAACACCAGTGTTTCAAAAAAGCTGCCCCATTCCCTTGCTTTTCGCAGGTTTTCCGGGTCATAATACCCGCTCAGGAAGGCCGCCAATGCCGCGTCGAACCAATAAATTTTGGGCGTTTTGACCAATCTCTTGGTGCGATTCAGGGTAAACGGCGGCAGGCGATACAATAATAGCATCACTTCGAGCAGGTTGATATAGCGATGAATCGTCGGTTGAGCCAGCGAAATATCCCGGGAAACTTCGGTTTGATTGAGCAATTGTCCGCTGCGCAATGCCAGCGCGGTCATCAGCCGCCGAAAATCCGGCAGCGATTCGATTTGGGAAATCGAACGTAAATCCCGCTCTAAAAAAGTTGCCGTATATCCCTCCCACCAGCGAATGCTTGCCGCCTGATCCGGCATTGCCAAAAGCGGGGGCGCCATGCCGCGGGAAATAATTTCCGCCGTATCGCGCGGTGTGTCAATCCGGCGATCAATCGGCCATTTATTTTGCAGCAATAAATTGAGAATTTTTGTCGGATGCTGTGAATTCGCTTCCCCCCAGGCCATCGAATCGAGGGTCAGGTAAACAGCCCTCCCGGCCAACGTTTCGCTCACCTGTTTCATCAGCAGCAGGTTTGCCGATCCCGATAAAACCACGCGCGCCTGCCGGTTTGATCGATCAACATGCCGCTTAATTTCCGAAAGCAATCGCGGCGCTTTTTGAACTTCATCGATAATCAGGCGATCCTTGCCGAACAGTAGGGAAGTGGGGTCGCGGTGGGCTTGATCCAATGTGTCTAATTCATCCAGGGTGAGAAATGGCCATTCGCGGGTCGGCGCGGCATTTTGCAGCAATGTGCTTTTGCCCACTTGCCGGGGACCGGTAATGATCACCACCGGGTGCGCATGGCAGGCGGTTTCAAGTTGTCCGGTCAGCCAGCGCGGAATGTATTTCCATTTACGACTTGAATGATATTCATTCATGGTATGAATAGATTACAAAAAACGGGTCGTAAATGCAAGTTCAATTTCCACTATATTACCACCCGCACGAAAAATTCCCAATCGGCGAGCCGGCCGGCGGATCCAGCGGCTGGGGAATGTCGATTTTCCACGGTTCATCAAAAAATTTGCGCAGCAGTTCCAGCAAAAATTGTCGATGCGCAGCGCTTTCAACAGCGCCTTTTGATCCCGCTTTTTGCAAATCCCGTTGCAGCATTTTGAGCCGGTTCGCGGCAATTGCCCGGACGTGCGGGGCAGCGTCTTCGTTTGCTGCCAAATGCATCAGGTGATACAGCGCCACGTAACCCGCCGTGCGCTGAATTTCCTTCGGCAACCCTTGCGGCGCGGATTTGTGAAAAACGGCGTCGAAAATTTGCGCGATCACTTCATCAAAACCGGGGTATTTTTTGTCGCGGGCGTGATATTCCACCAGCCGGGCAGCCCGTTGGGGATGCAGCAGCAATCGCAAAGTCTGGTTGGCGGCGGCTTCGGCGGCGGCCAGCGGATCAAAGGTTACGCCGGTGCGCGTTTTGAAGGTCTCGCGATTGCGGCGCATGCCCGGCGCGCGCGGCGGGATGATTCGCAAAATGCGCTCCGGCAGCGTCAGCGTTTGCGGATCAAGTGTTTGCAGCAGCGCCCCAAGCGCCTTTCTCTGCGCCCCGGCGGAAACGATTTCCGTGACCGTTTGGCCGTCGCCGCGCAGTGCGTAGCTGTAATTTAGCCCGCCCAGCAGCTTCACTGCCGCCTCGGTTTGATAACGATGAAAAAAATACACCGGCGCCAACGCCTCTTCCAATGCAGCCAATGGCATGCCGGCGCGGATATTGTTTTCAGAAAAACGCTGAAGTGCAATTTTGCGCACTTTTAAAACGTGCAGCAGTTCTTCGGCGGCGTCGCTGCCGTTGTCCCACAGGTGCGCGAACGGATGCGCCCCGCCGGCCGGTCGCGCATCGGCGTCGCTGATGTATTTCAGCCCGCGGTCAAAGCTTTCCCGTAAAATTTTGCCTAATTGCGCGGCTTCATCCGCACTTTGCGGAAACTCGGAATAACCGTAGCGGATGGTGATTTTGTCCCACTCGCCAATGCCCACGGCGTAGGCGTCGCTCAAATCCAGGGTGTTGTCGCCGCGAATGTTCACCAGCGGATGGGGATAATCCATCACCGAGGCGCGATTGCTGACGCTGGCGGCAAAATTGTGCATCAAACCGAGGGTGTGCCCAACTTCGTGGGCGGCTAATTGGCGCAATCTTGCCAGGGCCATTTCCTGCATTTCCGGCGGCACGGTTGTGCCGTTTTTGTAGGGCGAAAGCAGTCCGGCGGCGATCAGGAAATCCTGGCGCACCCGCAGCGAACCCAATAAAATATGCCCTTTGATGATCTCGCCGGTGCGCGGATCCACTACGGCATCGCCATACGACCAGCCGCGCGTGGCGCGATGCACCCACTCGATGACGTTGTAGCGCGCATCCATGGGATCGGCGTCCGGCGGCAGCATTTCCACGCGAAAAGCGTTGATGAAACCGGCCGCTTCAAACGCCTCATTCCACCAACGCGCGCCATCCAGCAGCGCGGAACGGATCGGCGCCGGCGCGCCGGGATCGAGATAATAGACAATCGGCGTCACCGGTTCACTCATTTCCGCGCCGGGATTTTTCTTTTTCAATCGATGGCGGGCGATGAAACGCTGTTCAATCGGCTCGGAAATCGGCGCGGCATAATCCAAATAGCTGATGCCGAAAAAACCGGCCCGCGGATCGTATTTTCGCGGCTCAAAATTGTCATCCGGCAGTTTGATGAAGGAATGATGAATGCGCACGGTAATCGCTTCCGGCGTGGGCGTCACCTGGCGAACATAGCGTCCCGGATCGCCGCCGGTGAAGGTGAGCGTCGCTTCGATTTCCGTATTTTCGGGAAAATTTTTGCTGCGAGGCAAATAAAAAGCCGAGCGCGCGGCGTTGAGGCGATAGTTGCCTTGCCCGGTTCTTTTCAGCGCGCCGATGACGTCGTGCGCATCGCGCCCAAAAAAGTCGTCGGCGTCCACCAGCACGCGGCCGCTCTCCTCGGCGGCAACCGTAAATCCCCACAGCACGGATTGGGCAAAAGCTTCTTCAACCGCTTGTTTTTCCCGCGGGTTATCAGTGATGGCGCGAAAGCGGTAATTTGGCTCGATCAACAATATTTTTGGCCCGACGCGCTGAAACTTCACCACCCGCCGCCGCCCCAACTGTCCGCGATCCAGCCCAATATCGTTTGAGCCAACGCCGCCCGGCAGCGAAATCATGTATAAATATTCCGTGTCAAATTGATCGATTTCCAGCCAGATTTTGCCTTCGGATTCATCCCAATAGAATGAAAAATAACCGGAAAATTTTTGCATTCCCTCGGTTTTTGCGGAAATGGCCGGCACAGCTTCTTCCGCCCGAACGATTGGCGTCAGCAGCATTAATAGTGTTGTAATCAAAAGCAATCTATTCATGGGAATTAACCTCGGGTTTGTGTAATTTCTTAAAAAACATGTTTACAAAGATTCCTTCACATTTCCAAATGAATTTTTGCGGGAATTCAAACGCTGGAGGTTTCCAAAACCTCCAGCGTTTTTGTTGCTGCAAAAAAATATAGAAAAAGGTTGGAAAATGTCATCGGAGTTTTGTTTAATAGAGCTATGAAAAATAAAACAGATGTGATCATCTACACCGATGGCGGGGCGATCGGCAACCCGGGACCGGGCGGCTATGGCGCGGTTTTGTTGTCCGGAAAACATCGTCGGGAATTGTCCGGCGGATTTCGTCTGACGACCAATAATCGAATGGAATTGACCGCGGCAATCGTAGCATTGAAGGCGCTGAAAACGCCCTGCAAGGTTACGCTGCACAGTGATTCCCAATATGTCGTCAACGGCATAAACAAGGGTTGGGCAAAAAAATGGCGGGCAAATGGCTGGATGCGCAATAAAAAAGACCCGGCCTTAAACCCCGACCTGTGGCAGCAACTGCTCGAGCTTTGCGAAAAGCACGACGTCACTTTTGTTTGGGTGAAAGGGCACGCCGGCATCGCCGAAAATGAGCGCTGCGATCAACTGACCCAAATAGCGATAAAAAGCGGAAATTTAGCGGTGGATGAGGGCTACGAGCGGTCTCAGCAGTAAACCGGTTCGCTGTTTTAGCATCGATCGTTTTTAAGAAGTCCGCGGTCTTGAAATTTCTCTTGACTATTTTATCAAAACAATTTATTGTGCACTTACAATTATACGAGCATTTTGCCGGTTAGGAAAAACAATATGCAATTTATAAATATCAGAGAATTAAGCCGCTCTCTTACAAAATATGTCGATTTAGCGAATGAAGGTAATGTATTTGTGTAGCATCAATATTTTGGAAAACACAATGCCGGGTGTATTACC
>CAYVDX010000290.1:0-5347 GCA_964450485.1 uncultured Calditrichaceae bacterium | reverse complement strand
GTTGCAATATTCCCGGTTTACCAGGGAGATATTGCTGTTGTTGTCGAAATAATTGCAGTATTGATCGCTTTTGTCGCGCGGATCAAATCCCATAAAAGTGTAATGTGTAAAAAACAGGGGCCCGCCCCAGCCCGGACCCACCCAAATTCTGTACCCGTAATAATTGCCGCCGTTGGTGTAACTGCCGCCGGCCCAGCCGTTGTGATAGAGCGTTGCCGGAACGGAATGGGTCGGCGAGGCGACGGCCAGCAAATACACGATCATCGCTTCGTTGAATCCCCGGATAGGCATGTTTATCTGCCAGCCAAAATTGGGCGACCAGTGCCAGTAGAGCACCAGGCTGCCGGGCGAGCGGCGATACCAGTCCCATTCCACGCTTTCCCACATTTGCGTTGCGCGGTCGCGGATTTCCGCTTCCACCGGGTTGTTTTGGTTGAAATACTGCCGGGCGGTCAGCAATCCCATTACCAAATAAGATGTTTCCACCAGGTCGCCGCCGTCGTCGAACTGGCTAAAAGGAATGGCCGCGCCGGTAGCGCCGTTAAGCCAATGCGACCAGGCGCCGTGAAAGCGATCCGCCTGATCCTGCAAAAAACGCACAATTTTCAGTGTTCGCGCCGCGATGGAATCCCTCGGTGCAAAACCGCGTTCCGCGCCTACTACCAGCGCCATCAACCCAAAACCGCTGCCGCCGCTGGCGCAGGTCTCCCCGGAACCTTTACGCTCTCTCGCCAGACCGCTGACCGGATGACCGTAGTCCCAAAAAAAGCGAAACGCGGCTTCCTGTACGGAAGTAAGCAACTCCTCATCAGTCATGGCAAAACTCATCGCAGACACCGTATCGGAGGGCGGCGATTCCTCCAATGCCTGGTTCACCGCCGTGACGTAATAAAAATAAGCGCGGTCATTTTCGCCCAAAAAATCGCTGTATAAATGAACGGTGTGTGGCGCGGCGTTCAGCCGGTCGAAAGCGCCGCTGAGCGATTCAGCGCGATAAATGTAATAGCCGAAGATGTTGGGATCGCTGTCAAATCGCCATTTCAAATCAATGCGGCTGTCTTGGCCCGTTGCGCTGATACCTTTCGGACGCGAATTTGGCCCGCCGCCGCTGCCGCCGTGTTTGATGATGCGAATTTCATCCAGCCACAAGGTGTGCTCCACATTATCAGCGGTTTTTTGGTAGTGAAAAATGGTTTTAATGCGCGTAAAATCGGCATTTTGCGGCCCCGGCGCAAAGGCGTCCAGGGGCACTTGCACTTTCTGCCAGGTGCTGGAATCGCCGTCAACGCCGCTAAAATAATCGCCCAGCCACACACGGGTGCTTTTGTTGTTGGAAAGGTCTTCCAGGGCTAATTCCGGCAAATCGGACTGGGCAACGGCTTGCGGCCCGTTGACCCAATATTCCAGGCTGTCGTAATCGGTAACGTCATTCCCCGACCATCCCACCGCGGCAACGGCCATTCCCCAATCGCCGCCAGGAGCGGATTTCCAGTGCAGTCGCAAGCTGTGAAATCCCTGGTAGCTATGCGCGGCGTCCGCCGGGAATTTGTCGTTGCCCGGTCCGGCAAGCTCCAGCGTGCTGGGCGTGTTAACAAATCCCCAGGAATAATCATAAAAAATATCCCCGGTGGGGCTGTCGCTGAAAAAGACGATGTCTCCCTGGGCAAATCCCGAATTTATAACTCCCAAAAACATCAATAAAAATAAATATTTAAATACCAATCGAATGCTCATTTGATGGTTCCTTTCTTCCGGTGAGAAACGTAGAATTTTCTTTGACTTTTCGCGTTGTCAATACAGTGCGGACTCATTCGCCGGTAAGCATAAAAAACGGGTAAAAATAAAACACAGCCCCAAGAAAAAAGACCCCAAAAAACGCGGCGGAGCCTTTGTTTCTGAGACCGAAGAAATAAATTTGTTCAATGGCGCGCAACAGCCAGAATATTGCCATCAGCAAAAGAAGCGTTTTGCCCAACCCGCTGCGCAACAATTCGCCGGTGTGAAAAAGGGAAATATAGGCGAAAATGAGAAACACAAAAATCAGGCAAAGATTGAAAATTTGCATCACTTGCCGGTTGATAAAGCTGAGCGACGCCAGATCTTTATTCCAGTGAAGCAGCTTCCAGAACATAAGATGAAAAATGACAAATCCGATATTGTAAATGCCGCCCACGAGAATGGCCGTTTCCGGTTTCATAAGAGTTTTCTCTTCTTTTTTCAAAGCGTTTGTGAAATATCTTTGAATATGGTAAAAATATTTTCTATATTAATTCTGAATTTCGGAAATTCAGAATTACAGAAAGGGTGTATTATGTCTAAGACCATTCAAATGCGTAAAAAAGGTTCCATTACGCTCCCCATTGAGCTTCGAAAACGCTACCGATTGGATGAGGGCGATCCGGTTACCCTGGTCGATCTCGGTGAAGGAATTTTTCTAAGCCCCAAAGTTTCAATCCTGCCTAAGCTGGTTGCGGAGTTAGAAGAATTACGCATCAAAAAAGGCCTTTCCGTCGCTGAATTGATCGAGGGCGTTTACAAAATTCGCGAAGATCGTTTCAAAGAAAAACAAGAGAAACATACCACGGCAAAATGACTTCTTCTATTGAGATTCCCGAAATAATGTTTGACGCTGATTCACTCATTGCTGGTTCGTTTTCGCGTAAAGGCGCATCCTTTATTTTGCTGCAACTCTGCGAATTAGGTTTACTAAAAGGATTTATCACGCAACAGGTTAAGGAAGAATGCGAACGAAACCTGGGCGGTGAATTAGCTTCCGGTTTACAAACTTTCGAAAAATTTTTATCCCGCGCGTTGACGGTAATTGACAATCCAATTGACCCGGAAGTCGATAAATATCGCAATATGGCTCACGAAAAAGATGTTTCAATCCTCGTCGCAGCCATCAAAACTAATACAAGATTTTTGGTCACATTCAACATAAAAGATTTTTACCCACCCGCTGATATTGGTAGTGAAATCATAGAACCGGGCGAACTGTTAAAAAAAATCCGGTTGATGTTGGCGCCTCTCGGCGGTGAATAAGAATGGTTAATACTTCACTTCCACCGCCGCCGGAAAAACACCCACCCAAAAACTTTTTTCATCAAATATTGCTGAAATTTCCCCATTCACTCGCACTTCTTTGGGCATTTTCCCAGTAAAATTGCGAATGCGTATCCCGCCCGGGGGAAGCTGCAAATCGCCGCCCAATTCGATTTTATATCCGCCATCCGTTTTGCGGATCGAATAATTTAGCTTGCCAAAATAGGTCGGCAGCCCGCCAACGCCCATGCCTTCCGGGGCGTTGATCCAATCATCGTACAATCCCGCGCCGATCAGTAGGGTTTGCTCAAACTCATCTTCGTACACAAACAAGGCCCGCGCCGCGTTGATAAAATCGGACCCAACCCAGGTGTGCGGCATATCGCCGATGAAACCGGGCGTGCGATACCCTTTACGCACCACTTCCGCCCATTGATTCCAGCCTGGCGGGCGTTGATCGCTGAAAAAGAAATCGATGAGTGCATGTGCCCGGTGCGGCTGTCCCAGGTAAATAAATGTGCCGATCAAGCGCACCTCGTAAGGTGTGTAATCTCGCCAGTTAATCAGCCCGTCGCGGCGGCGGGTGAAGTAATCGAAATAGCGATCAAACGTGTTGCGGGCGTAAGGTTCGGGCAAATTTTGCAGCTCGTTGCAGGGATAAATGGCAATCGCGGTGGATGTCGCGTCAAAATCGCCCAGCTCAACGCTGCCGGGAATAAAGTTGATGTGCGCCTTTTCGATGGACCGGCGAATGGCGTTGTAAAGATTCTTGTGAAAACGGTCGCGAGAAGCGGCAAATTGCGCGGCCAAATCGTTTTCGCCAAGTATTTTGGCGATTTCCACCGCGTCTTTGTAGCCCTTCATTGCGAAAAAATCATCCCAAAACGAATGCATGGGTTTGGCGGAATAACCCTCGTGGCTAATGGATTCCGGCAAAATGCCGAATTTGGCCTGCATTTCCGGATCATCCACGCGGTATTCGTCAGTCGTTCGTTGCGCGACCAATTCATCCATGTATTTAACCGCGTTTGCGACGTGTGAAAAATGCCTCCGCAAAAATGTGGTGTCTTTGGTGAACAGAAAGTATTGATAAATCCCGAAAATCAACTCGCCGCGGCTATCGCGCTCCGGGGTGGGGTCCGGTCCGCGGCGATCCACCACGCACGGCACTTTGCCGCTCTCGAATTGATACACGGAGTACCAGTCGAGAAAATCGCGCACCTCATCGCCCACGCCCATTTTCAGCAGCGCGGAGGAGGTCAGCGCGCCGTCGCGAATCCAGGAGCGCTCGTAGCTGCGCGAACCCGGCTGAATGCCCGGGCCGTCGCGATTGATCAAAATATATGCCAGGTTTGAGCGAATGGTGTTGACGATGCGATCCCCCGAGGGCGGCAGGTTGAATTCGACGGTGTTGATCTTCGATGCCCAAAACGTTTTAACCGCTGTAAGACGTTTTGGCACGTCGCCTTCGGGAACGATCCGCGCCCGCGCCCGGTTTTCGGTGTGAAACGGCGCGGCCAGTCGCACGGTTTTCCGCGCGCCCGGCGACAAATTGAAACGGTATTTCAGTGCGGCAGAGGCATATCCGAAATGATCTTGGATCGATTGCCGTTCCGGCAGCGCATCTTTTGCCAAAAAAGCGGTGATGTCGCCTTCATCAAATTCCGCCGCGCCGAATCCGTCCGTTGACGTCAATGGCATTACCCTTTTGTTTTCATTGATCAAAATAAAATCACTTTTCACATATCCCGCCGGCGCATCACTGCGGTAAACACGCCGGATGGATTTGATTTTACTCGTCCCGCCCGCCCAGTTCAGAAATTGCCAGGGCGAATTGACCTGAAAGGGACGCAATGCCAGATACAAATTGCCGGAAATTGGCGCACTCCCGGTATTTTTCAACGAATAATTGAGATACAGTACGGATTTTTCCGCTTCGCCATCCGCGAAAATTATTGTTTCCAGCGAAAAAGCATCGTGCCGCCAATTGACAATGGGGATGGGCAGATAGTTATCTTCCGGCGATTGGGTAATTTGCACATCGTTCCAACTCAGCAACTGCCCGTTTAGTGTCACAAACGGCTCGATTGTAAAAGCTGTTTTGTCGATTTCAACCTGCCCGTCTTCCCCGACCAGCGCCTCTTTGGTATCGCTGTTGACGCCCACAATCGTCCAATAGTTTTGTTCGCCGTAAAAATATCGGGGATAATAGCCGCGTGGGAAATCTTTGGCAATTTTTCCAAAAAATGCTTCCGGCGTTTCGGAAAATTTTACGTCCCGCAAGGCGATTTCGCCGATGGCGTAG
>CAYVDX010000289.1:2337-5347 GCA_964450485.1 uncultured Calditrichaceae bacterium | reverse complement strand
AATATTTGTATTTTCTGTTGCAATTCAGGGGGCGCCGATTTAAAAGCTTTCGCAGCTTCCGAATCGATTTGCATCGTAATATCTTCAACTAAATTGGGTGCGGTTGACATCTTGTTTTCTCCTGAGACAATTTCAATCAAGTCTAAAATCTAATCATAAATTACACCAATATTATAGATTTTACAACGAAAACCTTTACATTTCCTCCCGCGGCATACAGGACAACCCCAACGACGCGACACTAAAAAAAAATCGAAGATTCGCAGGATACCGTTTCCGGGTCCCTACAATCTTCGATTTCAATTTCGATTTAAAAAATCGTTTTTTTTAACATTCAAACGCGCCAAAACCTTGAAAATTTTTCAGGTACAAAATATACCCGTTTTATTTCAGTGTTTTCAAATAGGCAACAATTTGTTCTACTTCCCGCTCACTCAGGGTTTGCGGCGGCATCATCATGTTTTCAAAGCCTTTTACCTTGTCGGCATTCGGGTCATGGATCGACTTTTCGATATAGGCAGCGTCCACCAGCACTTCCCGTTCTTTTCCATCGGTAATCACCGTTTCGGTTTTCCCGAATAATCCTTTATAGGAAGGTCCAACCAGCCGGGTGCCGTCAGTGGAGTGACAGGCCACACAACCTTTGGCGCGCATCAGGGCTTTTCCGCGTTCGGCATCTTTTGCCTCATCGCGTTCGCCATCTCCTTTTTCTTCTTCACTCACCACATTTGCGGCAAGCCCGGCGCTCCAGGCGTCGTATTTTTCCCGCGGCATCGCAACGACTTTTGTCAACATGTAGGAATGCCTGGCGCCGCAATATTCCGCGCAAAAAACGTCGTAACGGCCTTCTTCATCAGCCACAAACCACATTGACGTGGGCACGCCCGGCACGGCGTCTTTTTTAATTTTAAATGCCGGAATATAGAAACTGTGGATAACATCTTTAGCGCCCAGGTTCAACTGAACCGGCTGTCCGACCGGCACATAAAGCGTATCCGTTTCGATGCCATTTTCATATTTGAAAGACCAACTCCACATGCGTCCGGTGGTCTCAACCTGCATGGCATTTTCCGGGGGTTCCGACATTTTTTTGTAGCCGATCATCCCGAAGTAAAACATGGTCATCACCAAAAAAAAAGGGATAACGGTCCAGGTGATTTCCAACCCTAAATTGCCGTGAATATCCGTCGCCTGTTTGTTGCGGGTGTGGTGATAGCGAAATAAAAACCAAATTAGCGTTACGATAATTCCCACCATCAAAAGCACGCTTGTTCCGACCACAAAGGCAAAGGTGCTGTCAACGCTTGATGTAAAATTTTCAACCATAAGTTAAATTCCCCATAGATTTAAAAACGAAATGCAAAATCTGAAAATGTCAAAACGATAAAAATGATAAAGGATATTAAACAGATAAGTAACATTGCTTTGAACAACGGCGGTTCATAGCGAATGTGCATAAAAAACAGCACAACCAGGCTGGTTTTTATCGCGGCGATTCCCAATGCCATGGGCACGGTCAGCGCCTGCAGATTGATGCCGGCGACCACAACCGTGATGCCGGTAAAGACGACCAATGCCATCCAGATGATGATATAAATGCCATAACCGGCGGAATGATGTTCAACGTTGCTTTCTTCGTGATGCGTCATTTATTGACTCCTTTTGCTCAGGTGATCAGGTAAAATAATGGAAACAGAAAAATCCAGATGACGTCGACAATATGCCAATAAAGCCCGGAATTTTCCAATTGGATGATGTGCCGGGGGTTGACCTTGTCCGGCGTTGGCTCGGAGGTTACGTTAATTTCAACGTATTCCGCGTTTTTATCAATATTTAACAATCCGCCGATTTCATTCCCGTCTTCATCCAAAACCGCCAGGCGCGTTTTTCCGCGAATCGGTTCGAGGATTTCGTAGGTCATTATTTCAGTATCCCTGGGCTTTCGGGCAATAAAAACATACATCGTGCCCAACACCGCCATCCCGATTAAAACGTGAATGCCGTGCAGCCCGGTCATGGCGTAATAGAGGTTGAAAAACATGATTTCGCCATTGCTATGTGTCAGCAATTCCTCCGAACCGGGATAAATGCCGTGATGAATTTTGTGTCCCCATTCAAAATATTTGATCACCAAAAAGGTTATCGCGCAGATAATGGTGATCGCCAGCATCCACAGGGAAAGCCTGCGGTTTTTGCGTTGCAGCGCTTCGATGGATAAGGCCACTGTTAAGCTGCTTGTTAGCAACACCAATGTATTGATGCCGCCCATGAATGTGTTTAGCTCAACGGCCGCATTATGAAAATCCTCCGGGAATTTTGATCGATACACGGCATAGGCAATAAACAAGCCGCCGAACAAAAGGACTTCGGTAAAGAGGAACATCCACATGGCAATTTTTGCGCCGACAAAATCGCTGGGGTGTTTGTGGGCAACTAATGCGTGACTGCTCATGACGCCACCTCCACGGGATTGTGATGATCGTAAGGTTCACTATTTACTTCGGGAATTATATCAAAATTTTCCAACGCCGGCAGTCCTTTAATCGACCACTCAAGCGTGGTGCCGCTCCAGGGGTTATCCGGCGCTTTCTCGCCTTTTAGCAAGCCGCGCAGCAACGTTGCAAACATGATCAATATACCGGCAATCAACACCCAGGAACCCACGGTTGCGAGCACATGACCATCGTGAAATTTTGGTAAGTGATCATAATACCGCCGCGGCATGCCTTCATAGCCCATGATCAACATGGTGAAATAGAGCATATTAAAGCCAATAAACTGAACGCCCCATCCCACGGTTGCCCATTTTTTGTTATACATTTTGCCAAACATTTTGGGAAACCAATAATGCAAACCGGCAAAAAACGCGATAATGGTTCCCCCAAACATGACGTAATGAAAATGCGCCACCACAAAATAAGTATCGTGGAGATGAATATCCATGTCCAAAACCCCTAACATCAGGCCTGTGAAACCACCGATTGAAAACAAGATGAGAAAAGAGACGGCA
>CAYVDX010000289.1:0-2327 GCA_964450485.1 uncultured Calditrichaceae bacterium | reverse complement strand
TAGAGCCTTTATACAGCGTTGCCAGCCAGTTAAAAACTTTGATAGCCGTGGGGATGCCTACTAAAAATGTCAATACTGAGAAAACCACGTTCGCATAATAGCTTTGACCGCTTGCGAACATGTGATGCCCCCAAACCAAAGAGCCGGCTAAAGCAATCGACATGCTTGAATAAGCGATTGCTTTGTATCCAAAAATGGTGCGGCGCGAAAATGTCGGAATAATTTCCGAAATAACGCCCATCCCCGGCAAAATCATAATATAAACCGCCGGGTGGGAATAAATCCAGAACAGGTGTTGATAAAGGATGGGGTCGCCGCCTATTGCCGGGTCAAAAATACCAATGTGAAATATCTTCTCGGCAAAAACCAACAAGAGTGTAATTGCCAGCACCGGCGTGGCAAGAATTTGTATCCAACCGGTGGCATACAATCCCCAGCAGAAAAGGGGCATGCGATGCCAGGTCATTCCGGGCGCCCGCATTTGGTGCATGGTCGTTACAAAATTCATCCCGGTCAGAATAGATGAAAATCCCAACACAAAAGCGCCGAACACCGCCAGGGGTACATTGGTCGTGGTGGTTGTATTATAGGGCGCATAAAATGTCCAACCGGTATCGGGCAGACCGCCGGAAGTGAACATCGCGGCTAATACGATTAAACCGCCGGCAATATACAGCCACCAGGAAAGCAGGTTAAGCCGGGGAAACGCCACGTCTTTTGCCCCGATTTGCAGCGGCAGAAAAAAGTTGCCCAGCGTGGCCGGAATCCCGGGAATGATCACCAGGAAAATCATAAAAATGCCGTGCATGGTGAAAAGCGTGTTATACGCCTGGGCGCTGACAATGGTCTCGCCGATGGTCAACTGCTCGTATCGCATCAGGAAGCCCAACACCATTGCTATGATAAAGGATGTGAGCACTGACATTAGATATAACAATCCGATTCGCTTGTGATCCGTTGATAGAATCCAGGCAAAAATCCCGGTGTGCTTGCCCCGGTATTCCAGATAATTGGGTTCGCGATGCTCATTAATCTCGGCATCGACAATTGCATGACTTGCCATTTAATTACCTTTCAATGGTTTAGATTTACCTGACTTAACGATTAGCGAGATTAAGAAGGCCATTGCAAACAGGAGAACAAAACTCGCGGAAACCTTAAGAATATTAAATACATATGTTCGACCCTTTGGGTCATAACTAAAACAAAATTGGATAACTTTGGCAATTGTGGGTCCCACACGCCCTTCAGCTGCTTCGATTAAAGCCATTTTTACATCAAACGGGTTAAAATCAATACCATAAAGATAGCGGGCTATTTTGCCTTTTGGCGAGAGTGCAATGATGACAGCCGGGTGTGAAAAATCATCGCCGGTTCGTTGAAAGGTAAAGCCGACTTCATCGGTGACGCCTTTGATGTCGGCGCTGTCGCCGGTCATCCAAAACCAGGCGCTATCGGGAAACTCGCGATTGAAACGCTGGTAATAATTATGCTTTTTTTTAGCCGCCAGTATCGCTGTTTCGTCAGAATTGATGCTGATCGTGATGATTTGAAATTCCCGTCCCGGCGCCATGTTTATTTTGTCCAGGGCTTTCTGCAATCCGCTCAACAGCGGCGAGCAAATTCCCGGACATGTGTAATAAACAAACGATAGAATGGTTGGGCGATCGACAAGGTCTGCCAATAGAACCGTGTCGCCCTGTTCATTGACAAAGTGATAATTCAAGTTAATCACTTTACCCGGCTTTTCATTTACCCCAATGGGCAAATCCTTTTCAGTGCTCCCCTGCACGGAAAAACCGCCGGCTTGAAAAAGCAAAAGAAGAATAATCGCAGGCAGGTTAAACATGAAAAAAAATCGCCGGTATTGATTGGCTTTTGTTAAAAACATACCCCGCTTCCCACTGCTTAACATTGTTACAAAATATTAACAAACTTGTCTGTTGAGAATTAATATTGTGAAAACATTCTCATTAGATGGGCGCAAATATAAAATTTGATTGACAAAGACACAAGAAAAAAAATGACGGATTGCAATTTTCTTAAAAAAACAAGGGATATTTTTGCGGATTCGCCTCGTGCAACAGCGAATATACCTTTTCAAAAACAACTTCTGTATTCGGTTTTGACCAATAATCGCCGTCCGAGCCATACGCCGGGCGATGGGGGGCGGCGGATATGGTCAACGGTTTGGAATCGAGCCAGTGATAGCCGTCCTGTTTTTCCAAAACTTCCCGCATCATATAAGCCGTTCCGCCGCCGGGAACATCTTCATCAACAAAAACGATCCGGCTGGTTTTTTTGAGCGACGCCAAAATCACGCCGTT
>CAYVDX010000288.1:0-5354 GCA_964450485.1 uncultured Calditrichaceae bacterium | reverse complement strand
CAACGCCGCCAGGCATTCACGGATGCCTTTCATGGCTTGAACGGCGTAATAATCGTCTTCACCGGTTTTTTTCGCCACGCGGTAGCGGAATTGCGCCAATCCTTTTTGGTACTCTTTGCGTTTTTGGTAGATCACTCCAAGATACAGATGCGCGTCGAGATAATCATCTAATTGCACCGCTTTCAAAAAATATTTTTCCGCCGTCGCTAAATCTTTGATTTTAAAATACATAACACCCAAATCATACTGCGTTACCGCCTGGTTCGGGCGAATCGAATCCGCTTTGAAAAAGGACTGCCGCGCCTGCTGATATTCAAACAAAGTGCTGTGCAATTTCCCTTCCAACAGCCGCGCGCGAAAAGAATTTGGATTCAACGCCAGCGCTTTTTCAATTCTAACACGGATTTCCGCGGCCGGCGCGCTGTTTACCTGGAGATTTGTCATCAGGAATTCCCCGTATTTTTGCAAAACCATTTCGTCCACCGGGCAAATATTTAAAATGCGCGCCATCAGTTTTTCCGGCGAGCGAAACGGCATATCTTCATACCGCGATGCGTGAAGCAGCAAAAAATTCTCCAGCGCTTCCAGCAAAAACGGGTTTTCACCAAAAGCGATTTTGAGAAATTGCTCGGCTTCTCCGTAGTGTTCTTCCAGTATAAAGCTTTCCGCGATCATGTTGCTTAACAGCGGGTCACGCACCTTTGCATTAAAATTTTCTTTGGCCTTTTTGAGCAAAAACGCCCGTGAAATCGCTAACTTTTTCTGCCAATCGCTTTTTCGTGATTCAAAAGGGTTTGCCGGCGGCAAGTTTTTTCGCTGCGCGCGGGCTTGGCGGATTCGACTGTAATGATACCATTTCAGCACTTCCGGCTGATCGGGAAATTGCCGCAACGCATCCTCGCAGAGCCGCAGCGATTTTTGGTAGTCGCCGCGAAAAAAAGCATCTTTTGCCAGCGCCAGCGAGCGGTTGGGAAAATCGGAGCGAAAAACCCCGCGCATGGCGAAGAATTGCTCAATCCACTGCGCAACCTGCGGAATAATTTTCTGCGGTTGATTTGGGTCAAATTGTATTTCCCGGTGCTTTTCCGGCGCCGCCCCCGGGCTTTTTTGAAAAGATAGCCGCAAGAAATAATTCTCATTTTTTCGCAGTACTTCCCCGGTAATCATCTGGCCGATGGGCAAAATTTCGGCGATGCGTTGGCAATCGCGATTCGGGTAAACAGCGCAATCCGCCCCGGCTAAATAGTGCCAGCGCTGCGGATAAAAATAGTTCGTCGCTTTTTGCGAGGGCGCCAGAAACGGGGTTAGTTCATCACGAAAATAATATGCCAGCCAGACATTTTGCGAATCTGCGCTGAAATACGCAACGGTGTAGCGGGTAAAGTGGGCCGGCGGGGGATTTCTAAACCACAACACCGCGTAAATGACGGTTGCGATCATCCAAATTGAAAAAAACCAGCGCTTAAAAAGTCCGGGCGTAAACAGATCATTTTTGCGGGAAATGGCGAACAGCACGAAAAGCAAAACCAGCGTGAACAGCACGTAAAGCCCGATGCCGCCGGGTACATTTCCACTGAGATATTCGATCCAATTGTTCATCTTTTTTTACTTTCAGAATTGCAGTTTTTTTGCCGATAACTTGCCGCGCACAACACGGGTGACGGCTTTCAATTCCTTTTTATGCGCGCCGCGCATCGAGGCGCATAAATGGGTTGCCTCAATTAACACCATCACGCCCGACGGCGCAAGCGCAGCCACAATCTCATCCGCAATTTGCCGACCCAGCCGCTCCTGTATTTGCGGGCGGCGGGCAAAGGTATCGACTATTTTCGAGAAGCCAGAAAAACCGGCTACGCGTTGATCCCGGGGAATGTAAAAAATGTCGATTTTGCCAAAAAACGGCAGCAAATGGTGTTCGCAAACCGAATGGAAACGAATGTTTTTGATGCAGATAAGCTGTTCGCCGACATCTTCCGAAAAGATGGCGGACACCGCCGGTTTTTCGTGAATTCCGCTGAAAATTTCTTCGCACATTTCCGCCACGCGGCGCGGCGTTTTTTGCAATCCCGGACGCGTTACATCTTCGCCGATGCCTTCCAGAATCAGGCGAACGCCTTTTTCAATTTTTCCGCGATTCATTAATGCCTTTCCTGGATAAAATAATACCGGATAATTGCAGTTATCCGGTATTTATGATTTTATAACATTTCATTTTGGCAAGACCAACAAGCATTTCAAATTAAAAAATCAATCCGTTTTTTCTTTTGCGCCACTTTTGCCAAGCTTTTGGGGGGCGGCGGCATCGTTTTTGTTGACAACGTCGCCCGCGCCTTTTTGGGCGATTTTCCCATTGGCTGTTTTGCGTTTTTTTGGCGTTCCACCGCGCTTGCGAGCAGCTTTTTTGGGCAATTCTTTTCCGTCAATCAACAAATCGATTTCTTCGGCGTCCAGTATTTCACGCTCAAGCAGCGCTTCACTGATGCGATGCAGGGAATCCATATTTCCCCTGAGCAGCTTTTCGGTTTGTTTTTCCGCCGCCTGCACGATCCGGCGAATTTCCAGGTCGATTTCCTGGGCTGTTTTTTCGCTGTAATCGCGATGCGTGGCAATCTCGCGTCCCAGAAAAATTTCTTCTTCCTTTTTTCCGAATGCAAGCGGCCCGAGTTTTTCGCTCATACCCCATTCCGTCACCATTTTACGGGCAATGACAGTGGCGCGTTCAATGTCGTTTCCGGCGCCAGTGGTAAAGTGGTGGAAGATCAATTTTTCGGCAACACGTCCGCCCAAAAGGGTGCACAAGCGCTTCTCCAGGTATTCCTTGGAGTAGGTATGATTTTCATCAATGGGCAAAAAATGGGTAATTCCCAATGCACGACCGCGCGGAATGATGGTAACTTTGTGAACCGGGTCCGATCCGGGAATCAGCTTGGCAACCAGCGCATGGCCGGCTTCGTGATAAGCGGTGGTGCGCTTTTCTTCCTCGGTGATGAGCATGCTTTTGCGCTCAATACCCATCATAATTTTATCCTTGGCCATTTCAAAGTCTTCCATGGTGACTTTGTTGCGATCCCGTCGCGCCGCGTAAAGCGCGGCCTCGTTGACAAGATTCGCCAATTCCGCGCCGGCCAATCCGGGGGTTCCCTTGGCAAGCACTTTCAGGTCAACATCCGCGGAAAGAGGGATTTTTTTAGTATGCACTTTTAAAATACCTTCACGGCCGCGCACATCCGGGCGATCTACGACGATTTGCCGGTCAAAGCGTCCCGGTCGAAGCAACGCGCTATCCAACACATCCGGGCGGTTTGTCGCCGCTAAAATGATCACGCCTTCCGCCGTATCAAAGCCGTCCATTTCCACTAAAAGCGCATTGAGGGTTTGCTCGCGTTCATCATGACCGCCGCCCAACCCGGCGCCGCGTTGACGCCCAACGGCGTCCATTTCATCGATAAAAATAATGCACGGGGCATTTTTACGCCCCTGTTCAAACAAATCGCGCACCCGGCTGGCCCCAACACCGACGAACATCTCTACAAAATCCGCTCCGCTCATTGAAAAAAACGGCACCCCCGCTTCACCGGCGACAGCGCGCGCCAACAATGTTTTACCGGTTCCCGGCGGGCCTAATAACAGCGCGCCTTTGGGAATTTTTCCGCCTAACTTGCCAAATTTTCCGGGGCTTTTTAAAAATTCAATAATTTCTTTTAGTTCTTCCTTGGCTTCCACACAACCGGCCACATCGTCAAAGGTCACCCGGGTTTCGTTTTCCATCAGCATTTTCGCACGGCTCTTGCCAAATGAAAAAATATTTTTACCGGCGCCGCCGCCTTGCATCCGGCGGAATAAAAATATCCAAAAACCCAACAGCAACACCCAGGGCAGGAAATTTCCCAATACTTCCAACCACTCCGTGGAAAGCTTTGTAAACTTGATTTCAATCCCTTTTTCCCGCCATTCCTTGACCATGTCTTCATTCAAATATGGCAAAATTGTTTTAAAATCCCGGTAGGTCCGAACTTTTCCATTTGCCAATCGCTCGTCTTCCGGTTCGTCCAAATGACCGATAAATTCATTTGCGCCGTCCTTGACAATAACATCGCCAGATTTAATGCGATTTTGCTCCATCAATTTCAGATATGTCGTATAATCTATCTCAAGCGTGCTTTTTCCGCCGTTTTGAAAAATCATCGCAAACAAAGCGATTCCTGAAAACAGAATCACCCAAAACAGCACCGATCGCGATCCTTTTTTCCATTGAAAGTCGTCTTTTTTATTTTTATTTGGCTCTTTCATCGGAAGTTTTCCCCGGAATCGATCATTAGGGTTTTGCTTAAACATGTTCATACTTTCAACCACCAATTTTTTATAAAACTCATTCAACTCACAAAATATTTCTCAGAAAACTAAGTTAATCCGCCCGCTTCGACCTATTCAACTAACTGATATATGGCGTTAACGTTCCTTTTTAGCTGTTTATAATCCAATCCATAGCCGAGAACGAATTTGTCTTCAATCTCAAACCCGGTATAATCTACTTTCAACTCCACTTTTGCGGCGCCTTTTTTGACTAACAGCGATGCAATTTTCAAAGAGGCCGGTTTCATATTGCGAATCCGGCGTTTCAAATATTGCACGGACAGTCCCGAATCGACGATATCTTCCACGACAATGACGTCTCGGCCGTGTAAATCGGCGCTAAAATCCTTGATCATGGTGATTTCGCCGGTGGATACCCGCTGATTTCCATAGCTGGAAATCTTGATAAAATCGATTTCGCAATCAATCGACAGATTGCGGATCAAATCCGCCAGGAACAGCACCGCGCCGTTTAAAACGCCGATAATAATCGGCACTTTTCCCTGGTATTGCCGCGAAATTTGGCCGGCAATTTCTGCAATTCGGGTTTGTAACTGTTTTTCGGAAATCAAAACTTCAAATTCCAAGGAACCAACTTTTATCGAATCGGGTGCTTTCATAGCGTCTTCGTCTCTATTTTTAGTACCTTCCTGCTTTGGCTTGTCACTTTATAACGCTCGCTGATCCTGCTTTTCAGAACGTAAACAATCTCGCCCTCATTTTCCAACACCAACATCTGTTTTTTGGGTAAAAATAAATATTTTTCGTCCGTTAAAAAATCACTGATTTTTTTGGAATACGCCATCCCCAATGGCTGAAAACGATCCCCGGGTCGCCAATTTCGCAAAACCAGCGGAAATTTGATATTTTCCGCATCTAAAAACTCAATATTTGGGTTGCCGTGAATTTGAGGTGAGCCATCAACCAAACGAATCCGCAGTTGAAAATTCAATTCCGGGGAATTAAATTGCGCGCCGGGGTACAACTCATCAAAAATGCGA